>JAISWV010000080.1 GCA_031270755.1 Synergistaceae bacterium | reverse complement strand
TAATCGCCGTCGGTCAACGTCGCGGCGTCTTCCGGTTTTGCGTCGTGGACATCGTCGTCTACCTCCGCTGAAGCTCCATTTTTTATGAAATTCCCGGCGACGATGCTGTTGGAAAGCGTGAAAGAACCGGTGGCGTTCGCTCTCCTGAAAATGCCGCCGCCGTAAACACTTATCGGGGATGCCGCTTCGTCGTTAACGACTCGATTGTTCACTATGGTGCAGTTCGTTACGACCGCTTCCCCCGCGGCGTAAATCGCGCCTCCGCCTATGCCGCCGTCTCCGTTTTCTGAAAGAGCGATTTCCTTGTTTACCGTCGCCTTATTCCCGAAAAACGTGCTGTTGGTAATCTTCAGGAATCCTTTAGGCTGTTCGGTGTATACCGCTCCGCCGCCGCGCTGTGTAAACTTTGAATCTGCCGGTGTCCAACTGTTATCGACGAAAGCGCAGTTTTCGATCTCGAGTTCACCTCCGCGCACTCCAATGGCTCCTCCGCCATAACCTATGCTGCTGTTGAGATTCTTCATCGTCAGGCTGCGCAGTATGATTTTGCTTGTTCGAGGCGCTGAATCGAGGCGGTTGTGGAAACGTAAAGCACTGTTTTTCCTGTCTCCGCCGTCGATCACATGCCCGTTTCCTTCTATCGTAATCCAACCCAGCCAGGGTTGGTTGGTTTCCGGCTCCGGTTCATGTGTCCTGAGCCCAAAGGTTGCGGACGTAACCGCGTCAATGTCGGCATCCAGATGAATGACGGTCATCGCGTTGGGGATGGCCGATCTTATTGCGTTGTACAAATCGACAAAATTGTCCACATGCACGATTTTGTCCGCCGCGTAAGATCTTGCTGAAATGGCCGGCAGCATCATGAAAATGCAGATCGCCAAGATCGTTTTACGATAAGATTTCATTATTTGTTACCTCCTTTTATCTGCTGAAGCTTTTTCAAATTGGAATTTATCTATCTCAACGCGCACGTCGCGCTTACGGGCCTCTCGTTTGAGCAGAGGCGCGGCGAATTTTTCTCGCTATCATCGCGGCTGTCATGATTTTCTCACGTCCCTTCAGTTTCTGGCGGCGCTCTCGCCGAGCCCATTTGTGATGAAGGTCACGGCACTAACGCAGACAATCAATAAAAAATGTGTTCATCAAAAAATTCTCTAACACAAACAAAAAAATCCCCATTTTTCACAATTTAAAAATTGCATACGCCACCTTAGATGGCTATTTGAACCTCTAAAAGTTTGTCAGTGGAAACTTATCTAGGTTATATGAACCATGTCCCTTTGTCAATCGCCTCCGGCGACCCCAAAAGCACGAGAAAAATATGGCCAACTTGTCTAATTGAGATTCTTACACGATAGAGGAAAGTGGGGAAATCATTAGGAAAACAACACCCCCATTTTTTATTTTTTTTTATTTACAGGCGGCACACCCGCACGGGTTCAGGGTCGCGGAAAAGCGGCGCCATCTCGTCCACCCTGCGCCCAGTGACCGGATGGACCCAACAAGGGAGAATCTGCGCCAGAGGAACCAGCACGAAACCCCGGCGGTGCATGTCCTTGTGGGGGATATGCAGGTTCGGCGTGTCGCAGACCAGCGAATCCATCGTCAGAATGTCGATATCGATCACCCGCTGGCCCCAACGCCGCTCCACCCTGCGCCCCATCTTCGCCTCGATGCCCTTCAGCAGCGTCAGCAGCTCTTCCGGCGGAAGCGCGCACTTCACCAGGATGCAGGCGTTCAAAAAATAAGGTTGATCCGTCACCCCCCAGGGGGCGGTTTCGAAGACGTCACTGGTCTGGACGACCTCCAGCTCCGCCGTGTTCCTCAAGTGCCGCAGCGCGGTGCGCAGGTTCGCGAGCCTGTTGCCCAAGTTGCTCCCGACGCTCAGGGACGCAAGGGCCTCGAAAGTGGACATCGCTAAGCGTACCTTACCGCGCGGGCCATCAAAAGCGCCCGCTTGTTCTCCCGGACGTCGTGCACCCTGGTCATCTGGACGCGCCCCTCTATGAGAGCGGAGATGGCCGCGGTGCCAAGCAGACGGTCGTCCGTCTTCTCCGCGCCCGTGATCGTTCCTGTGAATTTTTTACGGGAGTAGCCCAGCAGAATGGGGCAGCCGAAAACGCTCAGGCTTTCGACCTCTTTGAGGATCAGGAGGTTGTCTTCCATGCGCTTGCCGAACCCCAGGCCGGGGTCGAGGATCAAGCGCTCCCGCTCCAGCCCCGCCCGCTCCGCCTCTTCTATTTTCTTTTGAAAATAAACGTGGAGCTCGCTCAGAAGGTCGCCGTAGGCAGGGGCGTTCTGCATGTCCGAGGGCGTCCCCGCGATATGGGACAAAACGTAGGGCAGGCCGGAGCCGGCGGCACAGGAGAGCATGTCGGGATCCAGCCCGAAGCCTCCGATGTCGTTGATGATGTCGGCCCCGGCCTCGATGGCCGCGGCGGCGGTCTTTCCTTTATAAGTGTCCACGGACAGGACGGCGTCGGGAAAAGCCCTCCGAAGGGCCTCCACGCCGGGGATCAGCCGGGCGATTTCCTCCTCCGCGGGAAGAGGGTCCGAGCCGGGGCGGGTGGACTCCCCTCCCGCGTCCAGCACGTCCGCTCCGTCCCGCAGCATGTCGGAGGCCCGTTCCAGCAAATCGTCGATGCCTTTGACGCGGCTTGCGGCGTGAAAAGAGTCGTCGGTCAGGTTCAGGATCCCCATGATTTTCGTAAGGCCGTCCAAGCGCAGCTCGCGCCCCCTCGGCAGCAGCAGGGTCCAGGACGACAGGGCGGTGTTCCGCAAAGCCGAGCGCAGTCCCTTTCGCAGATCTTCGAGCCCCCAGCAATCCATAGCCTCCATTTTCTGCAAAAGGGCGTCCAGCTGCCCGTCCGTCCCGATCAGCAGCAGATCGCTGCGGTCGGTTTTGCCGTCGATCACGTGTCTTGCGACAACGGCGTCCCCTCCACGGGCCAGAAGCTCCTGCTTCAGGTAAGCGGCGGCCCGAAAATCCGCGCTTTCGACGAAAAGATGCCGTCTTCGGCGCTTGGGCTGGAAATAAGCGTTGGAGCGCGGGTCGGCCCCGATGCGCGCGATGACTGCGCTCAGTTCTCTCGGCGAATGAATATTCAATGGATAGATGACGGACATATATATTGAGTCTCCTTATACTGGAAGCTCAGGGGGCAGAGCCGGCAGTCTGCGCGGGTCCCCCAAAACCCCCTTGGCGTTTCCTATAATCAATCTTCCCGTATTTTCTCATATCTTCGGTTTGTGTTAATATTTGCGGAGGTTTTTCGTGGGCAAAAAGGTAAAAATGTAAAAAACGTAACCGTTCCAAACTTGGCATACCGCGGTCAGGCGTATTTTCATTATCAATTATCCATTATTAATTATCGATGCAGGAGGAGTGTGGCGAATGAACATTGAGGACAAGGCATACAAGGGGATGCTGGAGCGCAGGCCCGTGAATGTCAAGGCATTGTGGGGGAACGAGAACGTCGGGTTGGTCAGCGGGCGGGACATTTTCGCCGCGGCAAAAGAGGCGGAATGCGTCATGCTGGCCGCGAACTGCCGCTGCCCTCTGACGGCAAAGGGGGTCCTGCGCGCGGCGAAGAAGCTGAACTCCGCCGTCGTGCTGGAGATCGCGAAGTCCGAAACGGGCTACTGCTACGGTAACTTCGAGAACCTCCCGTCCTATGCCGTGAAATACTCCAAAGAGCTGGGGGACGGCGTCGTTTTCGCAATGCACGTGGATCACTACGGTATCAAGGGGATGGCCGACGTCAACAAAGCCGTGTCCCACCTTCCCAAGCTGGTGTCTCAGGGCTGGACCTCCATCGCCGTCGACGCCTCGCACCTTCAGGATTACGAAAACCTCTGCGCGACGCGCGACGTGGCCATGAGCATTCCCGCGTATTTGGGGCTGGAGGTCGAGGTGGGCGAAATCAAGGGCGCGGGCGAGCTCTCCACGGTGGAGGAAGCACTTTTCTTCATCGGCGGCCTGAACGCCTGGGGGATTTACCCCGACCTGCTCGCCATATCCAACGGCTCGCTGCACGGCACCTATGACGTTTCCAGCGGCCAGCAGGAGGGCATCGACCTGAAGCGCACCCTGGAAATCGCCGACGCCATCGCTCCCTACGGCGTGTCCATCGCCCAGCACGGCATCTCGGGCACGCCTCTCCACAAGGTCGAAGAGTTCCACAAGTACCGCATCAACAAAGGCAACGTGGCGACGCTGTTCCAGAACGTGGCTTACGGCATCCGCATGGACCCGGACACGGGCAACGCGGACACGTCCTCGGGCTCTTACGTGAAGGAGAACGGGCGGGGCATCAGCGACGCCTTGTGGAACAAGATCGTCTCCTGGGCGGACGGCGAAAAGATAAGCCGAAAAGGCGGCGACTACAAAAAAGCGAACCTGCCCTTCGGACTGGCCATCATGAACGAGCCCGAAGAGGTCACGGAACGGATCGTCGCCGAAACGGAAGAATGGGCCGTTCGTTTCATCAAGGCCATGAAAAGCGAGGGCAGCGCCGACAAGGTCATCGAGGTGATGAACCGGCGCCTCGACCACAACTCCGCCCCCGACCGCAAGCCGGAAAACTCCCGCGCGGATTACAGGGAAGACCGCGCCCCCAACAAAAAGAAAAACGAGGGAAGCTTCGACGACTGACGAACCTCGATAAACTCGGGGGGGAACGAACGAGCCCTGCCCCCCTGAGCTTCAATTCATTTTGTGAACTGGGCCATATACCCCTAAAAACAGAACATAGCTATAGTGCGTTAAATTTGAATAAACGTACTGAAATTTACACATTATGAGTCGATTTATACTCACGAGCGTCCGTAGCGGGAGCATCAGCAAAGTTCTTACAAAAAAAATAGATTCCTATTAAGAAAAAACGCATTAGGTCTCTTGACATATTGACCGAAAGCTTGTAGTCTGTATATATACCGCCTTTGTGGTCGGTAATTTTATTTGTTTTAGGAGGCTTTTTTGAATGGCTCAAGGCACCGTGAAGTGGTTCAACGAAAGTAAGGGGTATGGATTTATCACTGCTGACGAAGGAAAGGATGTTTTTGTGCACTATAGTGCGATTAAGGGTGATGGATTCAAAACCCTTGCCGAAGGGCAAAAGGTGTCGTTCGAAATTGTGAACGGCGAGAAGGGACCACAGGCAGCCGACGTCTCCAGGCTTTAGTTCCTTTAAAAGTATCGTCAGAAATCTAAGGAGGTCTCCTGCGAAGGAGACCTCGTTCATTGCATAAGTATCATCTAAAAGAGCCTCATGCGGAAAGATTCTCGATATTTCGTCGCGGTATCGATGCTCTTCGTTTTTGGCGTCATTGTGGCGGGCGGCCTGCGAATGCCATGGAGCGAAGAGGGAGTCCTTTACGCGGTCTATGGAAGTACGGTCGGCTTCTATGCCGCCATTGCGATGAGCATGTTCGTCGTGTGGAAGATGCAAAAACGGAAATGAGGCAAGCGTTACTCATTGCTTGTTTTTAGCTATTTTAACTTAAGGTTTTTATTTTGATTCATTTTATAAGGAGGTCGGTTCGTTATGGCGGATCAAGACAGCAAGGTGGGGCACAATTATTGCCTGGACGTCCCCCCTGCGTCGCAAGGTTTTTTCTTGAAGGGCATGGACCACACGGACTGGGGCATGAAGAACCGCCTTGCCAGGATATTCAACCCCAAAAGCGGACATACGGTGATGTTGGCCTTCGACCACGGCTACATCATGGGTTCCACGGCAGGTCTCGAACGCCTCGACATCGTGATTCCCCCCTTGGCGGACGACGTGGATGTGTTGATGGGGACCCGCGGCGCTTTGCGCGCCGCCGTGCCGCCGACCTGCGACAAGGCGGTGGCCTTGCGCTGTTCCGCGGGCAGCAGCGTGCTGGACGAGGACATGAGCCACGAGGTCATCGGCGTGAATGTGGAGGACGCCATAAGAATGAACGCCGCCTGCATGGCCATTCAGACGTTCATCGGCGCGCCGGGCCAGAAGTCGTCGATCCAAAATCTCTGCAACACCATCGACGCGGGCAACCGCTACGGTATCCCCACCCTCGGAGTTATCGCCGTGGGCAAAGAAATGGAGCGCACGGCCAAGTACTTTTTGTTGGCGACGCGTATGGTTGCGGAGTTCGGCGCGCAGATCATCAAAACCTATTACTGCGATGAATTCGAAAAAATCACCTCCGCGTGCCCCGTCCCCATCGTCATCGCGGGCGGGAAAAAAGTGGCGGAAAACGAGGCTCTCGCCATGTGCTTCCGAGCCATACAGGAAGGCGCGGCAGGGGTCGACATGGGCAGGAACATTTTCCAGTCCGAGAACCCCCGCGCAATGGTCAAGGCCGTGGCCAAAATCGTTCACGAAAACGCCACCGACAAAGAGGCGTACGACTTATATCTTTCTCTGAAGCTTTCCCCGAAGAACGCGCTCCAGCCGCGCGTGAAAACTAAAACTAAATAGTATTCATTCTCAATGAGGGATTTTTAATCTTGTTGACATTCGTGTCGTAATATTTTACAATTGACTCCTCATTGCATGGTACGAATTTACATGACACATCCGTCATTAATACTTCATCACAGAAGGAAACAAATAAGGAGGAGGTATGGTCTGCTCATGTTGAAGGATAAGGTAACGATTGTAACAGGCGCTGCCAGTGGTATCGGGTTGAGCGTTGCGCAGGAATTCGCCAAAGACGGCGCCAAAGTTGTAATGGCCGATGTGAGTGAAGCAAAGCTCAAAGAGGAGTCGGAGAAAATCGGCCAAAGTTATTTTCCGGTGGATTTGACCAAGCGGGAAGGGTGCAGGGGACTGGTGGACTTCACTCTCGAAAAATTCAAGCGGGTGGATATCCTTGTAAACGTAGCAGGCGTGCAGACAGTGGCTCCCATCGATCAGTTTCCGGAGGACCGCTGGGACTTTATCATTGCGCTGATGCTTACAGCTCCCTTCAACCTCACCAAGTACGTTTGGCCTTCCATGAAACAGAACGGATGGGGACGTATCATCAACCTGAACTCGATTCACGGTCTGGTCGCCTCCGAATTCAAATCGGCCTATGTCTCGGCCAAACATGGTTTGATGGGCCTCACAAAAACCACAGGACTGGAAGGCGGCCCCTTTGGTATCACCGTCAACTCCATCTGCCCGTCCTATGTGCGTACCCCTTTAGTGGACAATCAAATCGCAGATCAAGCAAAATCACATGGAATCAGCGAAGAGGAAGTCGTCTCCAATATCATGTTGGTCAAGTCCAGCATCAAGAAATTACTGGAACCTAAAACTGTTGCGGACGTTGCCAAATTCTTGTGCTCGCCTGCGGCAGACTCCATTACAGGCGCGGCGATCCCGGTAGACGGCGGGTGGACTGCGGGTTAAGCGAGAGTGCGCTTCGCCTGGGTTGTCACCGGCGAACAAGGTACTGTGCAATGCCCTTCGTTTGTCGTTATGAAAGATTGATGATTGATTACCGCAATATATCCATAATATATCCATTTTCGTGCCTGCAATGAGAGCTTTGTGATGTACGATGCCACACCACATAAGGAGGAGGAAAATGAATATATCTTTGATTGGTATTTTTGTGGGGTTGTTTCTATTGATGTACCTCGCCTACCGAGGTCATTCCATCATCTGGGTGGCTCCGGCGTGCGCCATGGTGGTTGCCGCGCTGGGTGAACTGAATATTCTCGACTCCTATCTCAAAGACTACATGCAAGGGTTGTCCGGTTACGTCGTCCTTTGGTTTCCGGCGTTTTTCCTGGGAGCCGTGTACGGCAAGGTCATGGATATGACGGGCTCGGCCCGTTCTTTGGCCGAGGCGCTCATCAAACTCATCGGCGACAAGCGGGCGGTCTTGGCCGTGGTGCTTCCCTGCATGCTGATGACCTACGGCGGTATATCGCTGTTTGTCGTGGTTTTCGTCATCTATCCCATGGGGTATGCCATTTATCGGGCGGCTAATTTGCCCCGCACCCTCCTGCCCGGAGCCATTGCCTTCGGCGCTTTCGGCATAACCATGACGTCTGTCCCCGGCACTCCCCAAATTCAAAACCTGATTCCGATGCAGTTTTACGGTACCACCCCCATGGCCGCGCCTCTCATGTCCGTTGCAGGCATGGTTCTCATGGGCATCCCCGGCTATTGGTGGCTGGAATGGCGCGCCCGCAAAGCCCGTAAAGAGGGGCGCGGTTTCGTGGAGGACCCGAAATTTATCGAAGCCGCGTCCGACCGCAGCTTGCTGCCCAGCTGGCACTGGTTGTCCGGACTGCTTCCCATCATTACGGTCGTCGTCCTGCTCAACGTCTTCAAACAGCACATTGTCGTCTCCCTGCTGGGCGGTATTCTGGTCTGCTGCGTCATGAACCTTCAGCAGTGGAAAATCCTCCTTCCTTCCATCAGCGAAGGCGCCAACGGCTCTTTGAGCGCCATCATGAACACCTCGGCCGCTGTGGGATTCGGCTCGGTGGTGAAGGTGGTCCCGGGGTTCGCCACCCTTACCGCCGCCATGATGAACATGCCGGGCAGCATCCTGTTCTCCGAGGCGGTGGCCGTCAACGTTCTGGCCGGCGCCACGGGGTCCGCGTCGGGGGGTATGTCCATCGCCCTGAACGCCTTGGGCCCCCAGTATATGGCAAAAGCGCTGGAGATCGGCATGAGCCCGGAGCTCCTGCACCGTATCGCGTCCATCTCCTCCGGCGGATTGGACACGCTCCCCCACAACGGGGCGGTCCTGACCCTGCTGGCCGTGGCCCACTGCACGCACAAAGAATCCTACGGCGACGTCTGTGTGACCACCTGCATCATGCCTCTGATCGCCTCTTTGATACTTGCTTTGGTGTTTTGAACTTGTTTGACCGGGTTTGACTGGCTTACTTGATTTGGGTAAAAACTCTTGACAAAGTCATAGCGAATGGCAAAATGAAATAGCATAGGACCTTGGTGGGAGAGTCCTATGCTTTCTGTGGTGTGTTCGGCGATGTTGGCGAGTTAGCAAGTAATATTGAGGGTTAATATTGATATGAAAGGATTGATAAAATGCCAAAATTTATTTCTCCCAAAGAGGCGGCTGCGCTGATTCCGGAAGGTGCTTCCATCATGTTCGGCGGTTTTATGGGCTGCGGCAACGCGCACAAAGTCATTGCCGAGCTGGCGAAGCTGGGCACAAAGAACCTCACGATGATCTCCAATGACGGCGCCATGTTCAACGGCCCTGATGGAAGCGAATTTTACGGCGTCGCGAAACTCATCCACAACAAACAGGTCAAAAAAATGTTCGCCACCCACGTGGGGCTCAACCCGGATGTGGCGCAGCAGATGAACGAGGGCACGCTGGAAGTGGTTTTGATTCCGCAGGGCAGCATGGCCGAGATGATCCGCGCGGGCGGCGCCGGATTGGGTGGCGTACTCACGCCTACCGGCGTGGGGACCATTGTAGAACAAGGGGAACACGTTCACAGCAAGGTAGAAATCGACGGACGCACCTATTTGCTGGAGCGGCCTCTTCGTGCCGATTTCGCGCTGATCAGCGGCTATAAAATCGACAAGTCGGGGAATGTTTGGTACAAAGGGACCACCCGCAACTTCAGCGAGGTGATGGCCACCGCCGCGGATACCGTCATTGCGGAGGCTGAACACGTTGTGGAAATAGGCGGGATCGCCCCTGAAGACATCGTCACATTCGGCGTGCTCGTGGATTATGTCGTCGTACCGGAGGAGGCTCAATAACATGGAAAACGCAAAATCGGTCATCGCCGCGCGTGTGGCGAAAGAACTCAAAGACGGCGACGTCGTCAACCTGGGTATTGGGCTGCCCACGATGGTTCCTTCTTACCTGCCCGAGGGCGTCAACCTCGTTTTACAATCTGAAAACGGCATCATCGGCACGGGAACGAAACCCACGCCCGAGACGGCCGACCCGATACACATAACCGACGCAGGGGGGCAGCCGGCCGTAGCCAGCCCCACAGGAGCCTACATCGACTCCACCGTCAGTTTTGGCTTGATTCGGGGAGGCCATGTAGACTGCACGATCCTGGGCGCGTTGGAGGTCGACCAAGAAGGCAACCTGGCCAACTGGATCATTCCCGGTAAAAAAGTGCCGGGAATGGGGGGCGCCATGGACCTCGTCGTGGGGGCCAAAAAAGTGATCGTGGCAATGGAGCACACCGCCAAGGGGAGCTACAAAATTTTGAAGAAATGCAGCCTTCCCCTCACCGCCATCAACTGCGTCGACCTGATCGTCACCGAGATGGGCGTGCTGGAGGTGACTCCCAAGGGGCTGGTTTTAAAGGAATACAACCCCGAATTCACCGTAAAGCAAATACAGGAGGCCACAGAAGCCGAACTCGTCATTTCCGATGACTTGAAAAAAATGTCATAAAGACAAGGCGCGGCCTTTATAGTTTTGCCCAATGACGAGCTCCCGGTCCACCACGACCGGGAGCTTGTCGTTCTCGTCACTCTTTCTCTCGAGGCGCATTTCAAAACGCCGTCAATAGGCAATGCGGCCCGCGGTCGGCTCGCCCAACTCCTTCGCGAAAAGAGGACTCAGGACTTTAATATAAGTTCCTTTCATTCCAAGACTGCGGCTTTCGATCAATCCCGCGCTTTCGAGTTTGCGAAGCGCGTTCACGATGACGCTTCGGGTCACTCCGACTCTATCGGCCACCTTGCTGGCGATGGCTATTCCCTCGAGCCCGTCCAGGTCTTCCATGAGATGCTTGATCGACTCCACTTCGGAATAAGAAAGAGCCCTCATCGCCATTTGAACAGACGAATAGTCGCGGGAGCGTTTTTCTATGCTTCTATTCGTGTCGTGCAGCATTTCGATACCCACCAAAGTCCCGAGATATTCCGCCATCAGAATGTCCCTTATTTTGAAGAGGTTGTTGGAGCGCACGAGAACCACGGTGCCCAGGCGCTCGGTCGACGCGTAGATGGGGACATACATGAGGTGTTGGTTCGGGTGCTTTTTGTTGGCGTCCTTGTCGAACAAACAGGCGTCTTCGTCGTCGATCTGAGATTCGCTGCAGTAGTTCGCCCTCTCCGTCAGCGGAGCCGGCAGCACGGCGCTCTCTTTGATCATGTCGGAAAACGTCCGTGAAGAATAACCAGGCACCCAGGCATGTCCCAAAACTTTCCCCTCTTTGTTCAGCATGTACACATTGGAGTCCAGGGTCTCGGACAACACCCGAGCAAGTTTCCCATAATCCAGGATTTCCCCGTTTTTGCGATGCTGAAACGCTCTTCCGGTTTGACGGATTTTTTCAAGCAGCTCTTCCAGCACACCACTCTCACGGACGACTTCACTCATCGAAACCTCACAAACCGCGCTCACGTCATCCACACTCTCGCTCTGAATCTTTTTTCCCACTTTTCTTTCCTCCTTTATATTTCTTCGCGTCATGCCGAATTTGACGGCAAACGCAATAGATTTTCAATAAATTTCCTAAAGTTTCTAAAGTGACTATAATCGTTAAAGTACGTTTTATCTTATTGGTCCCGCAGTATAAACTATAATGTAAGATTAGGGTCAATAGTTTTTTTATAAAAATTATGCAATTGGATAAAATTACGTATCCACGAAAAAATTCTCCGAGCCCTGACGAGTCTCTCATTCTGAAAACACCAGTGAAAAACGTCAGATTGACGGCCTCCGGAACGTCGAGCCGTCGAGAAAGGATCGATCGAGGGATCGATTGAGTTGTTGACATTGAATTGAAAGTATGTTTTTCGTTCGTAATTATGTTATAAAATGTACTATTATTTTCTTATCATGAAGGGCAGGACAAACAAATGGGTAAAATGAAGAACATCGGAATCATCACGTCGGGAGGAGATTGCGGCGGGCTCAACGCCGTGGTGCGCGGAGCGGCAAAGGTCGCTTTGTCCCGAGGGATCGGGAGTTACATCATTCCCAGCGGCTACGCGGGGCTTTACAATTTGGTGGAGTTCGACAAACTGGTGCTCTTGGACGAAGAGCGTATCGATCACGTGAACTCCGCTTTCGCGGGCAGCGACGCGGGGCACAGCCGGGTCAAGATATCGAAAATCGACGACCCCAACAAGTACAAACGCATTCTGGAGGGGCTGCACAAGTTC
>JAISWV010000055.1 GCA_031270755.1 Synergistaceae bacterium | reverse complement strand
GCTTATTCTTTTCTCTATTATTTTGGGCTGCCTTTTTTCGGAGAAGATCGTCAACCACGATCCCGGGCAATTCTATCTTTCTCACCTTTCTCAACCGCCGGACGCGGAGTTTTTCTTCGGCACGGACTCGTTGGGGAGAGACATCTATTCGATTATCTGGCGCGGCGGGCGGGCGTCGATCTTCATTGGCCTTCTCGCGTCCTGCGTGGCGACTTTCATCGGAGTGACGTATGGCTGTACCGCCGGCATGGCCTCGAAGGTCATAGACAATGCCATGATGCGCGCCGTGGAACTGACGCAGAGCGTGCCGTCCTTGTTGACCATCCTGCTGATCGTGTCTCTCATGGGCAAACAGAACGTTCTTTCGATATCCCTTGTCATAGGCGCCACCTCATGGTTCGCTCTGGCGAGGATCGTGCGCGGCGAAGTCCGGCAGATACGGGGCAGCGAGTACGTCCTGGCAGCGCGATGCATGGGCGCGGGATTTTTGCACATCATGCGAAAGCATCTGATACCGAATTTCATATCGGCCATCATGTTTGTCGTGATATCGAGCGTCAGCTTGAGTATGTCGATGGAATCGACGCTCAGTTTTCTCGGATTCGGGCTTCCCGCGGACGCGCTTTCGTGGGGGAGCATGTTGGCGCTGGCGGACCGCGCATTGTTGCTCAACACATGGTGGGTCATCGTCATTCCCGGTCTGTTTCTCGTCATAACGCTGCTTTGTATCACGGGAGTAGGCAACTATTTTCGCCGTGCAACAAACAAACGCCCCAGCAATCTATAAAAAACGGAATTTTTAAGGGCCTGTGGTCCTTGAATGAGGACCGGGGTGATACCCCGGAAAATTTATTTACAGGGAGGACATGAGTTATGAAGAAGTTAGCGCTTTTGACAGTACTTGCGTTTTTATCGGGATGTTTTATCCACGCCCCGGCAAACGCGGCAACCGACGCGGCGGATCTCTCCAACACGCTGATTTACGCGGGAGAGAACGAGGACACGCTGAACCCGATTCTAAACAACCACGGGGAATTGCCGGGCATCATTTTCTCGGGACTGATGAAATACGACGTGAAAGGAGCCCCTATTCCAGACTTGGCCGAAAGTTTCATTTATGACAACAGCGCTCTCACCTACACATTTAAACTGCGGCAGGGTGTGAAATGGCATGATGGCACGAACTTCACGGCGGGGGATGTGGTCTTCACCTACAAACTTCTTGCTGAAGACGAAAACCTCACCGCGTCGATCAAAAGCAACTACGAAGACATTGCCGACATCACCGCGCCGGACGCCGAGACGGTCGTCTTCAAGCTCTCGCAGTACAACGCGGCGATGTTGGACAATTTCACCATCGGCATACTTCCGGAGCATATTTTGAAAGGGCGGAACATTGCGACCACGCCGTTCAATCAGCAGCCAGTGGGTACAGGCCGTTACAAGTTCGTGGAATGGGATACCGCCGGCGGCACGATAACGGTGGAGCGCAATACGGATTACTACGGCAAAGTCCCTAATATCGATCGAGTGGTGTACAAAACCGTGGCGGTGGAGAGCGCGAAGGCGCTTATGCTTCAGTCGGGGGAAGCCGATCTGGCTTGGCTCAACGCCAATTACGCCGAGCGTTTCCGTGGCAACACTGGATTCAAAAACATCGACTTCGTCACAGCCGACTTTCGTTCTGTCGCTATGGATTTCCACACCGATTTCTGGCAGAAAAACGGGGATTCGATAGGTGTTCTCAACTACGCTGTGGATAAGCAATCCATCATCAACGGTGTGTTGAACAAACAGGGCGGTGCCGCCTTCAGCCCGATTCAGCTCAACGCCTTCGGGGGGAACAAGCGGGCCGATCTTTACGCCTATGATGTGGAAAAATTTGCCGAAGCGATGACAAAACTGGGCTGGGCAAAAGGGAGCGACGGCATTTACGAGCGGGCCGGTCAGAAATTTTCCTTCACGATCCAAGTGAGGGACTATGAAGAAGAGCGCGTCGATATCGCGAACATCGTGGCAAGTCAGTTGAAGTCTGCGGGAGTCGATATGCGGATTGCGCTGGTGACCCGTTTCGACTGGAAAGCCGGTTACAACGGATTTCTTGCTGGATACGCGGTCGAATTCGACCCTGACGGCGCTTATTCTAATTTTGTAACCAACGCCAGCCAAAACACTATGGCCTATTCCAACCCCGAGGTCGACGAATTGCTGAAGCGGGGACGTCACACCGCAGATCCCACGGAACGGCGCAAAATCTATGGAGATTTCGAGGCCACCTGGGCAAAGAGGCCAGGTCATCTGCTGGTGGCCTATCTCGACGGAAACTACGTGAGCGTCGCCGGATTGAGTGGACTCAACAATGAACGAGTGTTGGGACATCACGCCGTGGGAGTTATGTGGAACATCGAAGAATGGACTCTCACACGTTGACAACTGAAAATTGGAATACCGTGGCCGAGGGGCTCTTGCGGTCTCTCTCGGCCACAAATTCGAACATGGGTTTTTCGTAATGGTTCTGGAGCTGCGCAATTTATCGGTAAGTTTTGACACGCCGGAAGGAGAGGTGGAGGCGGTTCGTGATGTTTCGTTGTCGCTAAACGGCGGCGAAACATTGGCTGTCGTCGGAGAGTCCGGTTGCGGAAAGACGGTGATGTGCCAGTCCGTCATGAAGCTTTTACCCAAAAACGCAAAAATCAAACAGGGCCAGATTATCGCGTGCGGCGAGGACATCACGGATTACACGGACAGGCAGATGCGTTCGTTGAGGGGAAACGTCTTCTCAATGATTTTCCAAGATCCGATGACAACTTTGAACCCTACCCTCCCCATCGGCAGTCAGATCACGGAGGCGATTCACAGACACAAAAAGGTCAGCCGGGAAGAAGCCCGAAACCGAGCGGAAAAGTTGTTGAATCTTGTGGGCATCGACGATCCCTTGCGCCGAATGGAACTTCAACCGCACTTTTTTTCCGGCGGGATGCGTCAGCGGTGTGTGCTGGCAATCGCACTCGCCTTGAACCCTCAAATACTCTTCGCGGATGAGCCGACGACTTCACTGGACGTCACCGTGCAGGCAAATATGCTGGACCTTCTGCGAGATTTGCAGAAAAAAACGGGTATCGGCATTGTGTTCATTTCACACGATCTCGGTGTAGTGGCGCGCATCGCGGACCGGGTGGCCGTGATGTACGCCGGCAAGATCGTGGAGATTGGGACGACGGAGGAAATTTTTTATGATCCGCGTCATCCTTACACCTGGGGGCTTTTGAGGGCACTGCCCTCCGTGGCGATGGAGACGGGA
>JAISWV010000428.1 GCA_031270755.1 Synergistaceae bacterium | reverse complement strand
GGCTACTCTACACTTCTTGAAGACTTGTGATGACTTTCCAGTATGTTATCTTGGTTTCTTGAAGAGAATTTCCAGATCCAAGGAGTGACTGACACAAGCTTTTTCGCCGGTTTTCGCTGCCCATGCTGATTGCGATCAGGGTTCTCAAAATCAAAATATTCATGATTATGGTCCAATTAAATGGACCGGGCATTCGAAACGAAACCAGCTCGAACACGGCCTTTATCGTTGAGAATGCAATAGATGCAGATTGTGATTATCTGGGTTGAATATTGTGTGGAGAAATCACGATACAGGTTTTGCACGGTCTGAACCGCCCTGCAGCGGTTGTGATTTACAAAAGTTGGATTAAGGCCGGTCCGATGCTTTTGGTAGGAATACTCCGCGACTTTTTGACCGATTAATGTATGTCTCATAAATGTGAGCCAGAAAGCATGCATCGCCAGCAGACGACTTCATTCATCTCTCGGACTCCAGGCCAAATCTAATCACTTCGTTAAACTCATCTGTTATCTTGAGATAAAACCGACTCTCGTCCGGCAATCCAGGCAAAACCTATGCGCCGTGAATCGAAGATAGGTTGGATTAGGCACACGGGCGTTTGATCGATTCCCCATGAGGTTCCTATACCGAAATTGCAGCAGGTTTGACTCGGTGCCGGGCTATAGACAATGCCGGGCTATAGAGAATGTCGGCGACTTGTCTCGCACGTCCGCTGCCGATGTCGACCAGGACGCGATGACCAGTTTTCGGAGACGCGGCGCAAGAGCCCGCCTGCGCCAATCTGAACGCTGTTCAACGGCCTGCGTTCAATGCGCCAGTCAGCCCGGCCGCGTAACAGTGATCCAACGTCAATTCGTACGACTGCGACTATCGGCAATACAGGTAATGCAAGACGTGTGTACCACCCCAGGGAATCGCTTATATCTGGCGGAACGTCTTGCAACCATGCCCTTCCGGGTGGGCCAACCACCATCAGCGGAACTTGCTTCATATCATTGGCGGGCATGAAAATGTCGTCGCCGTCTGCCGAGGAAGTGAACAGCCTCCAATTCGCAACCCTCGTCGTCTTCATTTTCATCTTGTTCACGCCCGGCACCGGTGCCGCTTTTGACGGCGTCCAGCCCGAGTTTGTGGAGCAGTCCGTCGATGTGTTCCCCGTAATCCAAAGACCGATCGATCACAAATTCGAGCGCCGGAATATGGCGCAGCTTCAGAATTTGCCCCAGCATTGAGCGCAGCGCCCCTTTGATGTTTTGCAGCTCAGTCAGTACCGATTCCCGCGCGGCGGAGTCCAGGGTCGTGAAATACACGCGTGCGAATTCCAGATCACGGGCACACTCCACTCCCGTCACGATCGCGTTTCTGGCGACGTCATTTTTCACCCGCTGTTCCAGGAGAAGCGATATTTCGCGCTGAAGCTGCTTGTTGATTCTCGCCATGCGAAATGTTCCCAAATTCAGTCACCTCAAACTTCAGTCGCCTCAGGCACCGCCGGCTACAAAGTCCGTTTTTCTTCGACGACCTCGTAGGCCTCCAGGATATCGCCTTCCTCGAAATCCTGAAAACCGGCCAGCCCGATTCCGCAGTCGAACCCCGCCTTGACCTCACGCGCCTCGTCTTTGAAATGGCGGAGGGTGGAGATGCCCCCGTCCCAGATGACGATCCCCGCACGGACGATGCGTATGCGGGAAGAGCGGCGCACCAGCCCCTGTGTGACGTGGCATCCGGCAATCTTGCCTGCTTTCGGTATTTTGAAAATCTCGCGTATCTCTACCTCGCCTTGGCGCTGTTCGTGTAAAGTCGGCTTCAGCAGCCCCTCCATAGCGAATTTCACGTCGTCGATCACGTCGTAAATAATGTCGTAAATGCGTATCTCCACTCCGTCGGATTCGGCGATTCTTTTGGCGTTCGCGTCCGGGCGGACGTTGAATCCGATGATGACGGCATTCGAGGCGGAAGCCAACATCACGTCGGACTCGGCGATACGTCCCACGCCCCTGTGCACGATGGAGACCCCCACCTCGGAGGTGGCCATTTTCTCCAGGGACGAGCACAGAGCCTCCACGGACCCTTGGACGTCGCATTTGACGAGCAGGCTGAGCTGGGGAATCTGTCCTTCCTGCATCTGAGTGTAGAGGTCCTCCAGGGATACCTTGCGCGCCGGCATACCCGCGTCGCGCTGGAGGGACCGTGCGCCGGCAAAAGCGTTGCGCGCCTCGCGTTCGGAGGCAACGACGAGGAACGACTCTCCGGGCTGAGGAACGTCGATCAACCCCAGGATCTCCACGGGGGTGCTGGGGCCGGCCTCGTTCACGTTCTTGCCCGCCGTGTCGATCAAAGCGCGTATCTTCCCCCAGGCCGAGGTGAAAAGCACGATATCTCCGCGTTTCAAGGTGCCCTGCTGAACGATGACCGTGGCCACGGGGCCCTTGCCTTTGTCGAGCTCGGCCTCGATCACGACGCCCTGAGGAGAGGCCGTCGGGTCTCCTTTCAACTCCTGCATCTCGGCCACCAGCAGCACCATCTCCAGAAGGCGCTCGATTCCGTCGCCGGCCTTGGCCGAAATGTCGACCATGACCACGTCGCCTCCCCATTCTTCCGGGACCAGTCCCACGTCGGAAAGTTGCTGGCGGACCCTCTCAGGCTTGGCGTTTGGCTTGTCCACTTTGTTCACCGCGACGACGATGGGAACGCCGGCCGCTTTCACGTGATCGATGGCCTCCCTCGTCTGAGGCATCACGCCGTCGTCCGCCGCGACCACCAGGATGACGATGTCCGTGACGCCGGCTCCCCTGGCTCGCATGGCCGTAAAAGCCTCGTGACCGGGGGTGTCCAGAAAAACGATCTGTTTTTTGTCGTGCTCGACGATGTAGGCGCCGATGTGCTGGGTGATTCCGCCCGCCTCGCGAGCCGTGACGTTTGTATGGCGTATCGTATCCAAAAGCGTCGTTTTGCCGTGGTCCACGTGCCCCATAACCGTCACGATAGGGGGACGAGGCACGAGGTTTTGAACTGTGGCGTCCCGCTCTTTGACGTTCGAACTTTTTTTATTAGGCTTCGTGGGTTTGGCGGGGTCTTCTTTTCCGAGTTTCGTTTCGGGTTTCGCAATGCCGGGGCCTGTCGGATCGGGTTTGTCGAGGGGAAGATCGAACTCCACATCGAAGGAGTGGCTCAATATACCCAAGATCTTCTCGTCCGCAACGCTCGTCGCCGGAACCATAATACCTGAGGACATCAGAACTTTTACCGCATCGGCGCTTGTGACCCCGATTTTTTCCGCTACCGTCTTAATCGTCTCGCTCTCTCCCAACACTATTTTCGTTTTTTTCAATGAAACATCACTCTTTGCGTCTTTTTTTGGAGGTTCTTCCGTAAGCGCGTCCTCGACCAATTGAGCCACGTCATTTTCGATCGAGCTCATATGTGTTTTGACTTCGACACCCAGGTCCTCCAAAATCTTCATCAAATCCTTGTTGCTTTTGCCCAGTATTTTAGCAAGTTCGTACACTCTCATTTTGCTCAAGGGCAACTCCCCCTTCTTGTAAAAAAACCCGGCGGCGTTTTCGGCCCCGGCGAAAGCGAAAAATTCGATCCGCCCGCTGCCGGTCTTCTGCCGGTCGTTTACCGTATTGTAAGCAATAAAATTGCAAGCGAGGAACCGAAGCTCAGGAAAGCAGCATCTTTATCTTGTCCGCCAGACCGTTCCGGGCCGGCAGGGCCACTACCTGCACATTCGCCGCCCCTATCGCCGCCGACAGAACCTTCCCCTCCAAGGGCGCGTAAACATGAATGTTCCCGCCGCCGTCGACTTGCTTGCGAACGGCGTCTTTCACCGAGTCGGAGGCGTCGGCCGCCGTCAATATCAGCAAGGGCTCCTTCACATACTGTGATTTTACACTATCGATACCGATATAAAGCAAATCGGCTCGCCGCGACAATCCCAAAAGGGCGCGGAGCTCTCGGACGTCCACTTCCCCGTGTGTTTCTCCGTACGTATCGACGTACTCCTCGAGCCGCTCGTACAGTTCGTCGGGGATCTCCGTTTTGAGAGCGCGCGAGAGAGCCCTGGTTTTCCGGGCTTTTGCGAGACAGTCCCGGTTGGCGCAGAGGTATGCCCCTCTTCCCGGCAATTTTCCCCGTTCGTCCACGACGACACCCCCTCCAGGCGAGCGGACGACGCGAATCAGGGCCCGTTTGGGAGATTCTTCTTTACAGGCGACGCAGGTGCGGGGCCGTTGTCTCGAATTTCTCTCGGCGGTCACTCCGGCTTGTCCCCTGTCACGCTCTCTATCGTACTGCTCTCGACGATGTCGTGGAAAATGTCGGATAAAGTAGGCATACGATCGACCTCCATGGCGTTGATGTCGATCTTCCACCCCGTCAAGCGAGCAGAAAGCCTTACGTTCTGCCCCGCTTTTCCGATGGCCAGCGACAACTGGTCAGGGTAGACGTAGACCTGAACCGCCCGCTCTTGATCCAAAACGGGCTCCACCTTGGCCACTTTTGCCGGCGAGAGTGAATTTCGAATGTAGAGCAGGGGGTCGCTGTGCCAGACGATGACGTCGACTTTCTCTCCCGCCAGCTCTCTGCTGATGGATTTGATGCGGGCCCCCGCGTTGCCCACGCAGGCACCTACGGGATCCACGTTGGCGTCCAGCGTGATCAGGGCTACTTTGGCCCTGGCGCCGCCTTCGCGCACGATATTTTTGATCTCGATGATCCCGTCGACGATCTCCGGGACCTCCAGCTCCAGAAGTTTCCGCAAAAGTCCCGGGTGAGTCCGGGAAACGACGATGCGAGGCCCGCGCGTCGTCTGACGAACGTCCAAAACGAAAAACTTCATCCGGTCGCCCGGGTTGTACTTTTCTCCGGAGATGCGTTCCTCTCGGGGGAGAATGGCCTCCGTTCGCTCGTTCAAGCGGATGAGCACCTGGTCGTTTTCGGATTTGAAGACGACGCCGGTCATCATGTCCCCGACTTTATCGGAGAACTCCTCGTAAATGACCTGTCTCTCCGCGTCTTTGAGGCGCTGGATGATCACTTGACGCGCCGTCTGCGCGGCGATGCGTCCGAAGTCCTCGGGGTTTTTTTCGATTCGGATGACGTCCCCCGCGGCGGCCTTGAAACCCAAAATTTTCGCCCCCGAGGGGGTGATTTCCGTGTCCTCCGACGTCACCGTCTTGACCACGGTGCGCAGCTCGCTCACCGAAACGTTGCCGTTTTCGAAGTCGATCTTGACCTCGACGTCCTGGTTTCCCCCTTGATACTTTTTGTATGCGGAAATGAGAGCGGCCTCGAGGCTCGAGGCTATCAGGTCCAAAGAAAGGCCTCGTTCCCGGGTTATCTGATTCAATGCACGTAAGAAGTCGCGCCCAAGCTGCATTTAATGCTCCTCCTCATGTTTTCGATTACTCAAGCAGGCAATCGGCGAACGCCGCATTTCTTATCGACCGCTTTTTGTTTCCCGCTGGATTTTTGGGTCCCCGGTTTCTTTTTGGGCTCCTGCGGCTCCAATCCTCTGAAAACCAGTGTGGCCCGCGCCACGTCGTCAAACGGAACGCGTCTCGTACCCTCTTCCACCTTCAAAATTACGGACGTGTCGTCCGATGTCTCGATGATCCCGACATGAGTTTTTCGTCCGTCGACCAGGGCGTGTGTCTTGATCCGCACTTCTTTGCCTCTGAAACGCTCGTAGTCGCCCGAGGTAAAAAGAGGTCTTTCCAATCCGGGAGAAGTGACTTCGAGGTAATATCTGTCATTCCAGTCACCCGCGCCCCGAGCGTCCTTGCCGTCCAGGTATCGATTAACGCTCTTCGAAACCACCTCGCAGTCTCCAACGTTGATGCCTCCAAGGGAATCGATCATCACCCTCAGGACGGGACGCCCCTCTTCCGTCACCAAGGCGACGTTCACGCATTCATAGCCGAGTTCGGTCACGATCGTCTCGATGGCCCGGGACAGCTCTTCTTTTTCCGAGGTCGTTTTCCCCAAAACCGTCTTTATTTTTCCCAAAACCATCTTTCCCAAAACCACACCCCCTTCCACAAAAATCAAAAGCCTTATGGAAGATCGTTAAATAAAAGAGAGTGGGTCCAACACCCACTCCCGAATCGCGTACACTCGTTTATTATACACGTAACTTTCCAAAACACAAACGTCAGGAAGGCGCGGACAAGACAGTCAGACAGGCGCGCCAAACGGACACGGATTTTTGTGTCGTCGTTCCGTTGACCCAGTCCGCTTTGCCGCCTCCCCTCGCTTCGAGTTCGGGAAATTTTTTCGCGAGCCCGGACAGGTCCACGGGCAGTTCGGCGCCCCGCAGCAAGATGAAGGGAAAGGGAGCGTTCGCTCCGTGAGCGTTCGCCGCCGCGTCGGGAAGAAGCACGAGACAAAACGCGTCGGGATGTTCCGCGACACAATTGCGCGCGGGCGTCGAGAGCAGTTCCTTCGTCAGCCCCGGGAGCACGGCCAGGTAGAGGGGGTGTCCTCCCGCTTCGCGCACGTCCCAGGGAATGGAGACATACGCGCGCACTTTATCCGCGGCCTGGCGCAAGGCGGCGTTCTCAGCCTTTTGGCGGACGAAAATATCCTCCAATTGGCCGGACCTGCAGCCCACCTCCCGCAAAAGACGCCGCATCACCCGGGTGTATTCGCGCACCCGCTCCTCCCCGTGAACGGTGAACCGCACCTCCCAGTCGGGGGCGGAACCGTTGAAGCCCGTAACCAAAAAATTTCCGATCTCGCCCGTGCGGACAACGTGAGTCCCCGCGCAGGCCGTGGCGTCGACGCCCGCCACGCGCACCACGCGGATTTCCTCGTCGTGGATGCGCTCCCATTTGGCCTTCAGCTCGGGAATTTTCTCCGCCTCGTTCCTGGATGTCAAAAACAACTCCACGGGAAGATCGGCTCCAATGACTTCGAGGGTCTTTTCTTCTGCGGCGAAGAGGGAATCCCAGGTCAGGACGCCGTCGTAGCGAACGTGGACGACGCTTTCATCGACGCCGATGTTCACCTTGAGGGTCTCGAGGCCTTCGCAGGCGTTTTCCTGCAGGCGCGAAAACAAATGCTGTCCCGTGTGCATCCTCGACAGGATCGCGCTCCGCGCGGCGTCCACCTCCTCGGAAACCTCCATTCCCGGCCGCGGCGTACCTTCGATCAACAGCAGGTCGAGAACGATTTCGGCCGAGTCTTTGCGTTTTCCGGTGTCGCGGACGGCGGCCCGAAACCCTTCGCCCCGGATCTCGCCGGTATCTCCGGGCTGCCCCCCGCCGCTGGGGTGAAAGGACGACGCTTTCAGAACGACCTGAGCCTTTTTGCCGTCGAGCCCGAGAACCTCTAGAATCTTTGCGCGCTTTTCGCCGTTACGGCACATTTCCTATCCTTTTCCTCCTTCTCCTCCCGATTCGTCACCTGCCTGCGCGGCAGGCGGCATTATTTTCCTATTCGTCTCCGCGATTCGTCAACATGGACGCCTTATATAAGTATTTTTACGGACTTATCGTAAAGATTTTATCCCGCATCGGTTCACTCTGAGATATAATCCTTTAGGTCAGGAAAACGAGGAGGGGCATGTCAAAAATGTCAAAACCCGTACAGGTAGAGGTGGTCCTTTCGCTGAGCGAATACCTGCCGGTGGTGGATGTTTGGTTGGTCGTCGATATATTGCGGGCCAGCACTATGATAGTGAGCTGGTTCGCTGCGGGCGGCGGCGACCTCTATCCGACCGTTTCCGTAGAGGACGCCAGGAACCTGGCTTTATCTTTGAAGGAAGAAGGGGAAAGGCCCCTTTTGATGGGTGAGCAGAACGCTATCGCGCCCCAAGGGTTCGACTTGGGAAACTCCCCTTTGAGCATCACGCCGGAGTTGATTCGCGGCTTTTCCTGCGCCGTCATGGCAACCACCAATGGAACGAAAGCCTTGCTGAAAGCCGCTTCGACAGGGACACCTGTTTTGGCGGCCTGCGTCCGTAACGCTTTTGCGGCTCTTGACGCGGCCCTTTTCAGAGGACGCCGTATCGGCATCTTCTGCTCCGGGCGCAAAGGGCGCCCCTCCTGGGACGATACTTTGTGCGCGGGACTTTTAGTCGCTTATTTGATGGAGCATTTCCCGGACACCCGGCTGGCCGACGGCGCGCGGCTCGCCCATCTGGCGTGGAGAGGGTCGAAGGACTTCAAAGCGTCCCTCAGGACAGCCGACCACGCGGTTTTTTTGGAGAAGATCGGATATGGAGGAGATGTGGCCTTTGCGGCCGAGGTCGACGCCGTCCGCGTCGTTCCCGAGTTGTTCGAGCTTCCCGATGAAAAAGATGAAAAAAAAGTGCGCGCCGTCCTCCGGTTGGGGGCCTTGACCGAAAAGCCGCTTCTTCTCGACAACCGTCCTCTGCCGATACCGCCTGGGACGGAGACGGAGATAAAGGTGTTCGCCGATTCCGGGAAAGAACCGAGGCAAAGACCGATCCCTGTGGTGTGGCGGGAAGAACTGAGCGCCGGAGATGTTTTTTTTGCGGGAGAAAACTATAGAAAACAGCGCAGGAGCAAGATCAGGAAGTCTTAGCGCCTGCGCCGAGATCACTCGAAGCGAGATTACTTAAAGAAGGTTACCAGCGATGAAGACGTTGTATCTGGATTGTTTTGCGGGAATTGCCGGCGACATGCTGGTGGGCGCCCTTTTCGAGCTAGTTCCGAACTTGGACCGATTCAGAAGCGAATTGTCCAAAATGACGGAGTTATCGGCCGGGGATTACGAAATTACCGTGGAAAAAGGCGGCAAAGGCGGCATCTCCGGGACTCGTTTTCGCGTACACACGCACGAACACCACCCTCATAGAGGATTGAAGGAAATAGAGGACATCATAACGGCAAGCGCCCTGTCTCCCCGCATCCAGAGGGAGTCCATGCGCGCTTTTGCCCTTCTGGCGGAAGCCGAGGCCAAGGTGCACGGCACCACCCCGGACAAAATCCACTTTCATGAGGTCGGCGCCATCGACTCGATCCTGGACATCGTGGGTACTTTCGTGCTGATCGATCAGCTGGAGTGGCCGCGAGTGCTTTGCTCCGCCGTCAACGTGGGGTCCGGGACCGTAGAGTGCGCTCATGGCATTTTGCCCGTCCCCGCTCCGGCGACGGAGATTCTGCTCCACGGCCTGCCGATCTGTTCGCTGGGAGACCCCATGGAGCGGACGACGCCGACGGGAGCGCTTCTCGCCCGATGTTTGGCCGACGCGTTCTGCCCGATCCCCGAGGGAACGATCTTGGCGTCGGGCTACGGACTCGGGACACGCGACTCGGACCTGCCGAACGTTTTGCGGGTTCTCCTGATGGACTCCGCGGCATCGAAGAAAGATACGGACTCCACGGGAGTGGCCCACGATCGCGTGACGCTGCTGGAGAGCAATATCGACGACATGAATCCGCAAGACTTCGAGCTGGCGGCGGAGCGGCTTTTCGAGGAGGGAGCTTTGGACGTCTGGCTTGAGGCCATCGCCATGAAGAAGGGGCGCCCGGGCGTGAAGTTCTGCTGTCTCTGCCCGCCCGACAGAGCCGACGCTCTTTCCGTTTCCGCCCTGCGCAACACCACGACTCAGGGCGTCCGAAGAACGACACTTGACCGTACTAAATTATGCTATAAGATAGAAGAAATCGTGACCTCGCTGGGGGCTTCGAGAGTGAAGACGGCCTTTATAGGACAAACCCCCCTGCGCCGTACTCCCGAATACGATGATTTGAAACGGTTGGCAAAAGAGCGGGGACTTCCCCTGCATGAGGTTCGAAATCGCGTTTTACGCGAAATTGAATGACCTTTTTGAGTTTTTTAGATTTGAAACGCTGAATTCCAGGCGAATCTATAGAGACTAAAAATCAGAACGGAGGTTTCCCCGTGAGTGTTATCGTAACTCTTTTGCTTGTTGCTTCTGTCGCGGTCAATGTGTGGCTTTTGAGGCGAAGGGCGAGGCCCGGAAGGCAGTCCGTGCGTTCCACGCTGCTTCAAGGCATCAAGAACGTCAGGGAGCTGGCGACGATACGGCAAAATTTCCAATCCATCGTCATTTTCGAGGACACCAAGGCCGTCTTGGGGTTCTCCCTGCCGGGAACGGGACGAAAGTTTATTTTAAAGTACTCCGGCACGATCACCTGCGGCAACGATCTCTCGAAGATCCAAATTTCGGAGCGCTTCTCCGTTAACCGCGTCCGCGTGGTCGTGCCGCGGAGCCGGCTGTTGGACCTCTACGCGGATATGAAGAGCATTCAGGTTTACGATCAGAAAGCTGGGTTTTTCACGTCCATCGAGCTTCAGGATCAAAATCGGGAAATTGCCAACAACCTGGAAGAGGTCCGGCAAGACGCCCTGCAGAGCGATATCCTGCGACGCGCGGACGAGAATACGCGCACGGTTTTGGCGTCGTTGGCGGCGTCTTTGGGTATGGAAGCGGAAGTGATTTTCGACGACCGCGAGATGGACGTCGTTCGCGTTTTGTCCCCGGCTTGCGTGCCCGATGCGGAATTTCTCGAAATGGAGACCGACGCCAAGGTCGTTTTGCCGGAGAAAGTGTAGGACGCCTCGATTCTCAACGAAGCAAGGGAAACGACAAAAATGCCTCGTCGAAGAATTTTTCCGGCGGGGTTTGTTTTTTGCGCCAGGCGTCGAGCCGTGAAAGATTGGGCAATGAAAAAATGAAAATATGTATGCGGTATCATTTCATAATTCAAGGGAGGATTTTGCCATGATCGAGACACCGAAACTTCTCATGATTCCAGGTCCCACCCCCGTGGTTCGCTCCATTCAGGACCAGATGGCCCGGGAGACCGTCGCTTTCGGCGACGCCGATTTCATAGCCGACTTCAAAGGCCTCGCGGCCGAACTCAAGAGCCTGTGGCGCTGCGACGGCGAGGCGTTCGTCCTGGCGGGCAGCGGAACGTTGGCAATGGAAATGGCCGTCGCCAACGTCACGAAAAGCGGCGAAAACATCCTGGTCTGCTCCCACGGTTTTTTCGGCGATCGTTTCATCGACATCTGCTCCCGCAAAGGGCTGGGAGTTGACGTGCTGAAGGCGGAGTGGGGAACGACCTATACTCCCGAACAGGTCGACGCCGAGCTCTCCAAAAAGAAGTACGCCGCCCTCACCGTAACCCACGTGGACACGTCCACCGGGGTCAGCGCGCCACTGGCGGAAATCTGCGGCATGCTCAAGAAGAGGCACCCCGAGGTCCTGCTGATCGTGGACGCCGTCGCCGCGGCCGGAGGTGCGGAGTCCTGGATGGACTGGGGCATCGACGTGCTCTTCACCTGCAGCCAAAAGGCCTTCGGCGTGGCGCCCGGTCTCGCCATGCTCTGGGCCAGCGGGCGCGCCGTGGAGAAGCGCAGGGCCATGGGCACGATTCCCGAGTCTTATTTCGACTTCGAACGGTGGATTCCCGTCATGCGCGACCCCTCCAAGTACTGGGGCACGCCCCCCGTCAACATGATCTGGGCTCTCAAGGAAGGACTGCGCCTCATCAAAGAAGAGGGGCTCGAAGAACGCTACTCCCGCCATATCCGTCAGGCCGCGATTTTCGTCGCCGCCATGGAGGCCCTGGGCTTCGAGACGGCGGCTTCCAAGGAAAACCGCGCCCCCACCCTGTCGATTTTCTTTTACCCCGAGGGCTCCGGGCTGGACGACCCGGCCTTCCGCGCGAAGCTGGCCGAAGAAGGAGTCCAGTCAGCCGGCTGCCTCGGCGGGTTCGCCGGCAAGGGCTTCCGGCTGGGGCACATGGGCAACATCGACAAGCACGTTTTGGTCGGTACCGTCGCTGCCGTCGAGCGGGCCTGCATCGAGTGCGGTTATGAAGTGGAGCCCGGCAAGGGCCTCGGGGTACTGCAGGCGGGCTTCATTCGGGAATAGCGGAGTCTCGGGAGCCGCAAGCGGAGATCCGGCGATGAAGGGATGAAAAACCTGCGCGGATCGTTTTCTCGTTTCGTTACGGCTTGATGTCGCGGATCGATGTTCAGAATCGACGTGACGCATACCGATGTGGTATATATAAAAATGACAGCGTCCCAATAAAAGGGCGTGAACGTTTACAAATTCGAGATGGGAAGCGGGCTGCAAAAGGGACGCTTTTTCTCGAAAGGAAGAACGCTTTTCGATAAAATTTATGTCGACGTCGCGTCCCTGGTTCCGGGGACGAAACGATTGGAGTTCGGTATGCGAAGAATTTTTCATCGTTTGATATTAACATTGTCTGGCGTGACAGATATGCTGCAGGAGCAAGGAGGAAAAAACCATGCAAACAGGAGCTGAGGTTATGACAAACGAACAGATGCAGCTTATTATGGGCCTTGTTTACGATATCGTAATGAAGGCCCAAACCCTTGAAGAAGCTCGGGAAACCCTCGCTAAATACGTTCCTCGGGAAAACAAACGACAAGAAAACGAGACGAGAAGGGGTGAGGGAACCTTACAGAGCCGGAGTTAGCATCGAGAAATTGCAAAAAAGAGTGCAAGCGATATATACCGCTTTATTGCACCGTTGCTCGCCGTGAAAAATAAAGCCGCTGCGGCAGTTTTGGGCTATCAGCTCGGTGCGCCGCTGCATCTTACCTGGGCGTGCCGCTTTCCCGTCAACGGTCATCCTTGTCATGAATGCGGATCCTGTATGAATCGCTATAGGATAAGCGATGAAATTCTGTCCGTGCATGGAATAAGCGAGGAAGATTTTGATCAATGGTCCGATGTGCTGGGTTCGCCATGCCATGCGTCGTTTCAACATACCACTTTGGAAATCAGGGCTTTCGCCAGCGCGTACGCGGAGGTCATTGGAATGAAGAGGAGCGAGAAAGGCTGGCGTTATCACGCCCCCGGCGGAACGATTGCCAGATTTCGACACAATCAAAAATGAATTCACAAATAATGTGGGACTGTAAAAGTCTCCGATAGGCATGATTCTCTAGCCCAGCGAATGTGGATAAGCATCTTGCCGCCTTCGG
>JAISWV010000333.1 GCA_031270755.1 Synergistaceae bacterium | reverse complement strand
AAAGAAAAGGATTTCGAGTCGAAGCTGGGCACGGTGACCATGATCAACGGTCCCGTGGTGAACGCCGCTGGCATGTCCCGCTTCGCCATGCGCGAGCTGGTGCAGGTGGGACATTTGGGGCTCACGGGGGAAATCCGTCGCATGGACGGAGACCTGGGCGTCATCCAAGTTTACGAGGACACCACCGGGATAAAATCGGGGGAGCCCGTCAAGGGACTGGGACACCCTTTGTCCATCTGCCTTGGCCCCGGCCTCATCGGGCATATCATCGACGGCATCGGGCGTCCTTTGGACCGCTTGATGGAAAAAGAAGGGGGCTTTCTCGCCCGGGGCACGAGCCTCGACCCCATCGACATGGATCGCTCCTGGGAGGTGACGCCCGTCTGCAAGGCAGGCGACGTGGTATCGGGCGGCATGGTCGTCGCCACCATCAAGGAGACGGACCTGATCGAGAACCGCGTGACGGTTCCCCGAGGTGTCGAGGGCGAGGTGGAGTTCGTGGCCGCGCCTGGGTTCTACAAGACCTCGGACGTGGTGGCCCGAATAAGGGGCGTGGACGGCAAGGTCTCGCGCCTGACGATGTTCCACTATTGGCCGGTGCGCACTCCGCGCCCCTACAAGGAACGCCTCTTGCCCGACGAACCTCTAATTACGGGCCAGCGGGTCATCGACGGGCTGTTTCCCATATCCAAGGGCGGCGTGGCAGCCATCCCCGGCGGGTTCGGCACGGGCAAGACCGTGACTCAGCACCAGCTGGCCAAGTGGAGCGACGCCAAGGTCGTGGTCTACATCGGCTGCGGCGAGCGGGGCAACGAAATGACCCAGGTGCTGGAGGAATTCCCGTCCCTGGAAGACCCCTATTCCAAAAAACCTTTGATGCAGCGCACCATCCTCATCGCCAACACCTCCAACATGCCGGTGGCCGCCCGGGAGGCCAGCATCTACACGGGAATCACCATCGCGGAGTACTACCGCGACATGGGATACGACGTGGCCATGATGGCCGACTCCACCAGCCGGTGGGCCGAGGCGCTCCGGGAGCTCTCCGGGCGTTTGGGCGAAATTCCGGCCGAAGAGGGCTTCCCCGCGTACCTGGCGACGCGCTTGGCCGAGTTCTACGAGCGCGCGGGCAAGGTGCGCACCTTCGGGGACAAGACGGCCAGCATCAGCGTCATCGGAGCGGTCTCGCCCCCCGGCGGCGACTTCACGGAGCCCGTCACGCGCCACACCAAGCGCTTCATCCGCTGCTTTTGGGCGCTGGACGCTTCTCTGGCCCACGCGCGGCACTTCCCGGCGATCAGCTGGATGGACTCCTACAGCGAGTACGCGGGGGAGGTCGAGGATTGGTACCACCAAAACGTCGATCCGTCTTGGTCCGCGCTTCGGGAAGAGGCCCGGGCGGTTCTGGCGGAGGACGACGTGGTGCAGCAAACGGTCCGCCTGATGGGGGAGGACGTCCTGCCCGACGCTCAACGGCTGATTGCGCTGACGGCCTCCCTTCTGAAAAACGGTTACCTGCAGCAAAACTCCTTCAGCGAAGATTCCTTCTGCCCGCCCTCCAAGGGCGTAACGATCATGAAGATGATCCTGGACTTTCACAATCAGGCAAAAAAACTCGTCGCCGGGGGATGCCCCTTGACCCTCATCCGCAGAATGAAGGAACTGGTGGAGCTGACCCACGTCCGGGAACTGGCGGCCGACGACAAGGCCGGTTTCGAGTCCCTGGCGAAACGCCTCCGGGAGCGCCTGGAAAAAATCGGCACCGAGCGCCTGGTTCAGGAAGAGGAGGGAGTATAAGGTCATGGCCTTCACGGAATACACAGGAATAGATAAAATCGACGGTCCCATCGTGATGCTCAAGGGCACCCCGGGAGTGGGGTACGACGAGGTGGTGGAGATCCTTCCCCCGGAAGGAGAATTTTACGGCGCTCAAGGGGGCAGCGCTCAGGAGGGCAGTGCCCCCCGCTTGGGGCGGGCTATCATGGTCAGCGAGGAGGCCATCATGGTGCAGGTCTTCGCGGGCACCGAGGGCCTGGTTCCCGCCACGTCCCGCGCCCGGTTTCTGGGACGCCCCCTGGAGATCACCCTGGGGCCCTCCATCCTGGGGCGGACCTTCGATGGCCTGGGACGCCCCCTGGACGGCAGCGGACCGGTATACAGCGACATCAAACGCAACGTCAACGGCTCGCCCATAAACCCCATGGCCCGCGTCTACCCGCGAGACTTCATCAACACGGGCTTCTCGACCATCGACGTGCTGACGACCCTGATACGCGGGCAAAAGCTGCCCATTTTCTCGGGCAACGGCCTGCCCCACAACCAACTGGCGATTCAGATCGCCTCCCAGGCGAAACTGGTGGGAGCCGAAAATTTCGCGGTGGTGTTCGCGGGAGTGGGGATCAAGCACGACGACGCGGCGGCCTTCGCCTCGTCCCTGTCCCGGCGGGGGACGAACCTGGTGCTGTTCCAGAACCTGGCGGACGACCCCGTTATCGAGCGCATCGCCACGCCGCGCTACGCCTTGACGGCGGCGGAGTACTTGGCCTTCGACTTGGGGATGCACGTGCTGGTCATCGTCACGGACATCACCAGTTACTGCGAGGCGCTGCGCGAGCTCTCGGTGAGCCGGGGGGAGATACCCAGCCGCAAGGGATATCCGTCTTACCTCTACAGCGATCTGGCGTCGCTTTACGAGCGGGCCGGGGTTTTGAAAGGCAAGGAGGGCAGCATCACGTTTTTGCCCATCTTGACCATGCCCAACGACGACATCACGAACCCCGTTCCCGACCAGACGGGCTTTATCACCGAGGGACAGATCGTGCTCTCCCGGGAACTGGACGCCAGGGGCGTCTATCCGCCCATCGACCCTCTGCCCAGCTTGTCCCGCCTGATGAAGGACGGCATCGGCAAGGGCTACACCCGGGAGGACCACCCCAGCGTGTCGAGCCAGCTTTTCGCGTGCTACAGCCGCGTGCAGGAAGTGAAGGCGCTGGCCGAAGTCGTTGGCCGCGACGAGCTGGGAGAGGAGGACAAGGCCTACCTCGCCTTCGGAGAAGAGTTCGAGAAGACCTACATCAGCCAGGGCAGGGACGAAAACCGCGACATCGGGCAATCCCTGGACATGTCCTGGCGGCTGCTGGCCTCCCTGCCGGTCAGCGCCCTGACCCGCGTTTCCATGGAGGACATGGAAAAGTACATCAAACCCAACCAGCGGGGAAAACCCGAGGACGTTCCCGAAAGCAAGGCCGCTCCTGCGGAAAGCTGAACTTGAACGGTAAAAACGGAGGACGCAAGTTTGGGTCGAAGGAAACCAAGGGCCTTGCCTCTTTAACAAGCAAGACAGCGCGACGGATTTCTATTATTAATCTAGAATCGCTATAAGGACGGTGGCGACGCCGGTCACTCCGATCGCTACGGCGCTCATGGCTTCCTCGGTCTCTCCGAGTTCCAACGCCCGGGCTGTGCCGACGGCATTGCTGAACGTTACGATTGCAACGCCCGTGACCATTCTTCCGCTACAGCCGCGATGTTTTGGATGGAATCGTTCGCCTTGTTCATCTGTTCCAACGCGTCGTGGAGTTCCTCCTGAGCCTGCTCCGCCTGCGTCAGGGTCTCCGCCAGCATCCGTCCGGCCTCCGTCGTCGCTTCTATGTTTTTTTGCGCGCCGGCCTGCAGTTCTGTGATAATTCCCTTCACGTTCTGGGCCGTACGCGCGGATTCCTCCGCCAGCTTCCGCACTTCTTCCGCCACCACGGCGAATCCCCGTCCGACGTCTCCGGCCCTCGCAGCCTCGATAGCCGCGTTCAGCGCCAGCAGATTCGTCTGCGCCGCTATGCCTGTGATGACCGACACGAAGTTGCTGATGTTCTTCACGGACTCCACCAGTTCCAGTGTCTTGCTTTCGCTTTCTTTAGCGTTTTTGTCCACGTTCTGCATACCCTTGATGACGTTGTTCACCGTCTCCACGGCATTGTTGGAGGTAGCTGTCGTCTGGGCGATAAAAGAAGCGCTGTCCGTTGCGGACTGAGCCACGGTATCGGCCCCGGACTCATTTCTTCGACGCCTGCGTTGCACACTTCCAGCGCCGCGCCGTTGCTTTTGCTCAGAGTGGAGACTTGCTCGATGGAGGCTTTGACCTCTTCCACGGAGGCATGCGTTTCCTCAGAGAGAGAAGAAAGGTTGTTCGCGTTGTCCGTGAGCTTGCCTGCGACGGACACGACTTCCTGCATGGAGTGTTCCTGTGCGACCACCATATTGGACAGGGCAGCCGCCAGGCGCCCCAGCTCGTCTTCGCCCTCATAGCCGAAGTCTTTTTCGACGATGGTGAGGTCGCCGCCTTCGGCGCGCTTCGCCAATCCGACGATGGTATTCAGGTGTCCGGCAATGCTGCGGGCAATGAAAAAGGCGATGATGACGCCGAGAACGATGGCTATTGCCGTCGACGTCCACAAGATGACAACAGACGCGTTCAATTCATCGTCGCTGGTCTGGGAGACCGATTTGACGCGGTTCATGGACATTGCGGATGCGGCCGACGATTCCGTGTTAAAAGTGTCCATGAGCGGGGCACGGTCGGTGAGAAGGGTCTGCAGCTCTTTGTACGCGGAGACAAAATTGCCGCGGTTGCCATTGTAGGTCTCCGCCGCTGAGAGCAATTGGGACAGTATTCGCTTCTGCTCCGGCTCGTCGAGTTTTTCCAGGAACGTTTTGCCCTTGCCCTGGATTTGTCGGATGTTTTCGTGAGTTTCGTTCATTATCTCGATGTCGCTGTTTCTCATTGCCGTGTCCAAATTTTGGATCATAGCAGCTCTTTCATCTTCTCGGGGCTTACGCCCGTGATGGTTTCTTTGGCCTTCTGGTAGGAATATTCCTGGTTTTCAATGGACCTGGAGGTCATTTCCGCGCCGGCCTTCGCCAAAACGGCAAAGCCTGTGTTCATTTTCGCGATGCCTGCAAATGTACGGTCCAAAATGTCCAAATAAGCCTTAGTGATGGCTCTTGTTGGAATATTTCTGAGTTTGCAAAATGAAGAAATCATCATATTTTGCCTCCATTTTTATCACTCCACGCCTGCCTCTCTCTTTTACCCTCTTGCGTATCTTTCTAATCTAGAATCGCTATAAGGACGGTGGCGACGCCGGTTACTCCGATCGCTACGGCGCTCATGGCTCCTTCGGTCTCTCCGAGTTCCAACGCCCGGGCTGTGCCGACGACATGGCTGGACGTTCCGATTGCAACGCCCGTGACCACGGGGTCTTTGATTTTCAACGCCTTGATCAGCAAAGGAGCAAAAATGGCCCCCAAGATTCCCGTGAAAATGACGGCGGCGACAGTGTCAAAGTCAACAGGCTTCCTCCTTTATCGTAATCGCTCAACGAGACGTCAAAGATTCGCAAAAACGCGATGATCAACAGAATTGCGATCAAGAGTGGGTTCGTGACGGGAGAAGGGGCTTTACGCGCGGCCATGAGGCCTATTTTGTAGGCAAAAACGCTGAGCACGACGCCGAAAAAAGGGCTTTCCACAACAAATTCCATCTTGATTCAGTGCCTTTCTTGGATTTTATGCTGAAGCCGAACGGCGACGGCGACGGCAGAAAACGACGCGACGAAAGTGAGGAGCGTCGTTACTAAACAAACCGCCAGCAAGGCGAAAACATCGTCGCGCAGAATATCGAGATGAGCCACAATTCTCACGCCGGATGGAATGAAGAAAAACACCATATTCCCTAAAAGTACGTCCGTCGTCTCCTTGAGACTGGAAGGGGCGACCCGCCGCGAGAGCAACAGGACAAAAAGAACGAGCATCGATAAAACGCTTGCCGGTATTGGAAAAGGTAGTAGGCGGGAACAATAAATCCCAACCAAGCACACGAAAAATAAAAAACCGCATTGCGTGGTGACTTTCAAAAATTTCCCTCCTTACGCCCTAACCATTCCATGAGTCAATAATAGTCAAGAACGGGAATCGGTTTGTATGATTTTTTTGCGAAGCGGCAGGATAGCCGGCGGAGAAACCGACAATTCGTCGACACCCATCCGGAGAAAAGTCCTCACCATGGACAAATCCGCCCCCAATTCGCCGCAGACGCTCACCCAGATACCCGCTTCATGAGCGTTTGTCGTCGTTTGCTGAATGAGCCGCAGCACCGCCTCGTGGCGCGCGTCACAGAACTGTCCGATATTTTGGTTCTGCCGGTCGGCGGCAATGGTGTACTGGGTCAGGTCGTTGGTGCCGATACTGAAAAAATTGACCTCTTTCGCCAGCAAATCGCTGATAACCGCGGCGGCCGGTGTTTCGATCATGATGCCGATCTCCACGTCGGAGGCGAACGGAACGCCGTTCTCCGTCAGCCCGCGGCAGACTTCGTCAGCGATTCGTTTGGCCTGCCGAACTTCCCATACAGACGCGATCATGGGAAACATAACCGCCACCTTGCCGAAGGCGGAAGCGCGGTAGAGCGCCCGAAGCTGGGTTTTGAACAG
>JAISWV010000209.1 GCA_031270755.1 Synergistaceae bacterium | reverse complement strand
GCGGAGCCTCAAGGTTTTGCCTGTGGTTCGAGGAAAGACGCGCAGGCTTGACTAAAATCAGCGTCACATTTATACTTGATTCATCAAAATCAACATAATGAATATTTTGCGTAAAAAATAAAACTTTAACGTTTTATAGCGTCAATTACTTCGTAAAAAGTTTCTTCCGTTGGATTGGCGAGTTTTCCGTCCAATGCTTTTATCAGTTTTTGGAAGTGAGAGGTGTGTTGATGTGTCTGGAGGGCATCCTGGTCTTTATATCTTTCAAAGTATAAAAAAGAAGCGGGATTTTTCACGTCGCGGTATAATGTATACTCTAAGCACCCATCTTCGTTTTGAACTCCCGGTATCATTGCCCGTAAAGCGCTTTCCACATCTTTTTCCAATCCCGGCGCTGCGGTGAGTTTAGCATTAAGTATTATCATGTTGTTTTCTCCCCTAAAAAAATTATTTTATTGTTTCAATATAGACCTCATAAATTGAAAAGTCAATACTTGGAAGCGTTGTGCGGCAAAAATTTGGAGGTATGAGACATTGTCCGAGATTTTACGAGTTGAAGGACTGAAAAAGCGTTTCCCCGGAGTTATCGCTGTCGACGATTTAAGTTTTTTCCTTGAAAAAGGAGAGGTTTTGGCCATATTGGGCGAAAACGGCGCGGGTAAATCCACTCTCACAAAGATGATATGCGGCGCGCTGAAACCAGAAGAGGGCTCGATTTACCTGGATGGAAAAAAAGTGACGTTTAATTCGGCCCGGGACGCGATGAACGCCGGCGTTGCGATGGTGTATCAGGAATTGTCCATGGCAGGCAGCATGACACTCGCGGAAAATATATTTATAAGCAGGCAGCCAGTGAACCGCATCGGCTTCGTAAAAACTGTCGAATTGCATGAAAACGCGCAAAAATATATAGACATGTTCGGCATAAACGCGACGCCCTCCACATTGGTAAAGAGGCTTCCAATGGGAGAACAGCAGCTTGTTGAAATCTCAAAAGCCGTTTCCATGAAGCCGAAAGTGCTCATATTGGATGAACCCACAAGCTCGCTCGCTGAAAATAACATCACCCGGCTTTTTGAGCTGATCGGACGTTTGAAAAAAGAAGAATATTCATTCATTTATATCACGCACAAGCTGTCCGAGATATTCAAAATCGCCGACAGGGTAATGGTCATGCGCGACGGGAAACGCATCGGCATCCGTAATATAGAGGGCGTAAACGAGGAAGATTTGATCACTATGATGGTCGGCAGAGAGATCAAAGACCTCTATGTTGGAGAAAATAAACGCGGGAATGTCAGAAAAGAGTATTTTTCAGTCAGGGAGCTGTCTCTGACTGGTAAGTTTAAGGGGGTAAGCTTCGATCTCAGAAAGGGAGAGATATTGGGCCTTTCAGGCCTTATCGGAGCTGGCAGAACGGAAGTGGCGAGAACGATCGCCGGTCTCGAAACCGAATTTACCGGTGAAATTGCGCTGGAAGGGAAAAAATTGAAGATAAAAAATCCAAGAGACGCCATGGAAGCCGGAATCGGGTACATCACCGAGGACAGGAAAAACCTTGGCTTGTTTCTCGATTATGCCGTAAGCGCCAATTTGATAGCTCCATCGCTGAAGGAATTTTCCAAAAGAGGTTTCATACGAGAGGATGGAATACACGAGTTTTCGAACGCGCAGGTCGGCAGATTCAATATCGTCACACCCTCAATCAGACAGAAGATGATGAATCTATCAGGAGGGAATCAGCAAAAATGTTTGTTAGCCATGTGGATGAGCAGGGATCCCGCCGTACTGATCTTCGATGAACCCACAAGAGGCGTGGATGTGGGCGCCAAATCCGAGATATATGAAAAAATAAGAGAGTATGTCTCAGGCGACCATGGGGCGATCGTCATATCGTCAGATCTTTCGGAACTTTTGGGGATCTGCGACCGTATCGCCGTCATGTACCATGGAAAAGTGCGGGGCATACTGAAAAAAGAGGAAGCCTCTGAAGAAACTGTAATGTCTTATGCGTCCGGGTTGTCGTTGAATAAACGTCAGGCCTATTGACATAAACCAACATACCGGAAACGGGCAGGAGCGCCGAATTTGAAGGAGATTATGCCATGAAAAACAAGAATGACACAAATTCCAAGGGGACGATCGCTGACGTGTTGAAGTTTTTGACGTCTATGCGCGAAGGCGTTTTACTCATGGTCATAGTGGGGTTGTTTATCGTAATGTCATTCGCTTCGAAATACTTTCTGACGCCGCAGACGATGCTCAACCTTCTCATGAGTTTGACTGTCGAAGGCATTATAGCGATAGGCATGTTGATTTTGCTCGTGTCCGGCGGCATGGATCTTTCGGCCGGCGCCAATATGGCTTTTACAGGCGTCTTGACGGGGCTTGTGTATAAAGCTGGAATACCCCTCGTGCCGGCCATTGTTACGGGATTGGCTGCCAGTCTGGTCATAGGGATAATCAACGGCGGGCTGATTGCCGTTTTGGGATTGAATCCGCTTATCACCACTTTGGGAATGCAAATGACTTTGCAAGGGCTCATGATGATGATCACAAGAGGAAAAGCCGTTGGGGTATCGGCTAACTTTCAGATGATAGGCAAAGGCACGTTTTTGGGAATACAGTACCCCGTGTATATCTTGCTGATCCTTGTGATAATTTTCGAGATACTGATGCGCAAGTCCTACGCGTTCCGCAACAGCTACTACGTCGGCAGTAACGAGGGAGCCGCGAGGCTGAACGGAATAAACGTGACGAAAGTAAAAATCTGTAATTATGCTTTAACGGGTTTGCTGTCCGGCCTTACCGGAATAGTTCTGGCTGCCCGCCTTACTACGGCGTCTGTCACAGTGGGCGGCGACACCGCGTTGCGCGTGATCACCGCTTGTATTATCGGAGGCGCCACGCTCACGGGAGGAGAAGGTACGGTGCTCGGTGCTTTCATGGGAGTGGTTTTCATACAGCTTTTGTCCTCTTCGCTGAATATCATGGGCGTGGATGTTTATGTGAAGATATTTGTCACGGGGCTTATCCTGATCACGGCCATCGTGCTCGAGGCGCTGAATGAGAGGCGCAAGGCGACGAGAGCGATGGCAATCATCCAAAAGCAGATAGACAAGGACTGACCAAAGGAGGCTTACCACTCGGAACTTCATGACGAGTCAATGAGCCAAGTTTCAATCAATAACAAAAATTTAAGGAGGCAACAGAGATGAAAAAGGTTTCAACGTTAGCGGCAGTGGTTGGTTTGTTGTTGGTGATGGGATTCGCGGCTTCGGCTGCCGCGGGAACATTGCAGTCCATGATCGATCCGAACGACGAATATGTAGTGGTATGCTGCATTAACAGCATTGAATATTGGAACGCTCACCGGTATGGCTGGAAGAAAGCCGGCGAACTTTACGGAGTCAAGACGTCATGGCAGGGAATGAACGGAGACGACGTAACTGAAATGGTGACGCTGTTCGACAACACGGTTGCCAAGCAACCCAAAGGCATCGTAGTTCTGGGATGGGACGAAGGCCTGGCGCCGTCGATAGACAAAGCTGTCGCCGCGGGGATACCTGTGGTTTGTTTCTCGGGCGACGTCGTAACCAGCAACAGAGATACATGGGTCGGTTCCGATCAGTATGATCTTGGCTATACGGGCGGTAAAAAATACGCCGAATCCATCAGCGGAAAGGGTAAAGTGGCGATACTGACTTATCCCGGGAAAGGTCTGTTTGACGGACGTCAGGCGGGTTTCGAAGCCGCTTTCGCCGAATACCCCGACATAGAGGTCGTTGCTGTCGGCAACACTGAGACCAATGAAGCGAAAGCCGTTCAGGCCGCCAAGGATATCCTGACGGCAAACCCCGACCTCACAGGCTTTGTCTGTTGCGACGCTACCGGCCCCATGGGCGCCGCTACGGCTATCGAAGAAGCCGGACTCACGGGCAAAGTGGACGTGCTGGGCCTGGACAGGGATACGGCGATGCTGGAAAGGATAAAAGCCGGAACGATCACCGGCAGCGTCGTACAGGATGACGCGACGATGCTGTTTTGGGCAATGACTGTCCTGATCACCGATAGATACTATAATGACGCGATGCTGACGACAAACAACGCGGCGGCTGGCGTCAAATTGACGCCCAACAAAATTTCGTGCGCAATCAACTATATCGACAAAAACAATGTCGACTATTATCTGGCGGCGAATGAAGAGTATCTGAAATACTGAAATAACAGGAAAAAGCGCCTTGTGTCCGGCGCCAGGGGCGGCGTTGCCGCCCTTGGCGCCGATATAATTCATTCTTGGAGAGGCTATGCAAACGGGGGTGGGGAGGATGCTGAAAAAATTATTTACGCCTGCGGCAATCGGCAAGATGGAGTTGAAAAATAGGCTTGTCGTGTCCCCAATGGTGTGCAATTTTTGCGATGAAAATGGCGAGGCAACCGAGCGTTTCATCGCGTATCATACGGAAAAAGCAAAAGGCGGTTGGGGCTTGATCATAACGGAAAATTACGCCATAACGCCCGACGCTCGCGGATTTTCCCGCATGGCTTGCATGTATGAGGACGGACAGATCACAAGTCACGGTAAATTGACCAAATCGGTGCATAAACACGGCGCGAAAATCGTTGGTCAGATGGTTCATGCCGGACGGCAGACCGATAAAAGCGTGAATACCGGCGTTCAGGTGGTGGCGCCTTCGGCCATTCCCTGTCCGGCGAAACAGGAAATGCCCCACGAACTCACTGCGGACGAGATCAAACGCCTGGTATCGGCGTTTGGGGACACGGCAAGGAGATTCAAGGAAGCGGGATTCGACGGCGTGGAGATACACGGAGGACACGGATATCTAATCGCCGAATTTATGTCTTCGTACGCGAACAAGAGAGTGGATGAATATGGCGGTGCATTGATCAATCGTATGCGGTTCGTGAAAGAGATAATCGACGATGTCAGAAAAAAAACGGGTCCCGACTTTCCGGTGCTGTTTCGGATATCTTCAGAAGAACAAATGCCTGGGGGCCGGACTATACAAGACACGATGGCCATCGCGGTTTTATTGGAGGAGTGGGGCATAGACGCCATCGATATAACTTGCGGCACTTATGGAGAGGACTCCACCATACCTTCTATGGCTGTTTCGCATGCTTGGAATATCGACTCAGCGGCTCGGGTCAAGAGTGTCGTTTCCATTCCGGTGATGGCGGTAGGAAGGATCAATGAGCCGGTACTTGCCGAAGCGATGTTGCGTTCAGATAAGGCCGATTTTATCATTATGGGAAGAGGGTCTCTCGCCGATCCGGAACTGCCCGTCAAAGCTCAGGAAGGCCGTCTTGGGATGATACGCCAATGTATCGGCTGTTTGCAGGGATGCATCGGAAGGCTTCAAACAGTTGGAGAAATAGCTTGTCTTGTAAATCCCCAGCTCGGTTTCGAATACATCTCGATCGACAAAGCGCCGAAGCCTTTAAAGGTCGCGGTGGCCGGCGGCGGCCCGGCGGGCATAGAGGCCGCGCGCGGAGCGGCAATGAGGGGGCACAGCGTAACGTTATACGAAAAAAGCGACAGATTGGGCGGAAACTTTCAGATCGCGGCATATCCGCCGTATAAGGGCGAGCTTTCTTCATATATTGCATGGGCCGGCAGAGAGCTTGAAAAAAGACGCGTACAAATTTTATACAACGCCGAATTTACAGCGAGCGTTGCGAAACATGAGAAATACGATGCCGTTGTGATAGCGACAGGAGCCGAATTATCAATTCCGGAAGGAATTCTGATCAGTGGAGATAAAGCATTGGACGCGCGCGAATTGATTTACGGCGGCAAGGCCGAGGCAGGGCAAAACGTCGCCGTGCTCGGCGGCGGTCTTGTCGGGTTGGAGGCCGCCGTTCATCTGGGATGGCTGGGACGTAACGTGACAATCTTCGAAATGAGGGACAAGATTGCCGCGGACGTAGAAAGCGGCGTGCTGCCGGCTCTCCTAGATCTTGTGAAACGATATGACTTGACTGTCCTGACAAATGCGAATGTAAAAAGCGTGGAAGGCGGGCGCGTGAAAGTCTCCATTAACGAAATGGATAATGAATATGTCTTCGACACCGTAGCGTTAGCGTTTGGGCTGAAACCAATTGATCATTTGGCGGAAGAGCTGAAAGGGATTGTTCCCGAAATTATAGCCGCAGGAGACGCCCGCGTTCCCGCTAAAGCGGTCGAAGCTGTACGCACGGGTTTCGTGGCTGGCAGCAGTATCT
>JAISWV010000290.1 GCA_031270755.1 Synergistaceae bacterium | reverse complement strand
GTTTTCCCGGCCCCACCGTGAGCCGCCAGTGCAAAACTTCTCGTGTTCCCAGGTTGACGTGATCCCATAATTACCAACTACCTCCTCGAATGAAAAGACTATGACGGAATCAGGGGACTACGGAAAACGAAAAACGAAAAATCCCCTGCGGGGCATGGGGCGCGCCCCATGACGGTAAATCGAAACTGCCCCCGATTTCCTTTTCGGTCGCAAGGAATCGGGGGCAGCCCGTTACTTCAGATTTTCGATGGCAGACTCAATCGCAGCGGCAACCTCGTCGGGGCGCGCTTGGCCTTTCGTCTCCCGCATGACCAGACCCTGCAAAAATTTGACTTTCTTGCCCTTCGTGTCTTTGCCGGACCGGATCTCCCCGATTACGTCGGGATTCGCTTCGATGGTGGCCCGCACCAGGTTTTCCAGCGCATTGGCGTCCACTCCTCCCTCGGCCGCGCCGCTCTTCTTCACGGCTTCGTCCAGGGACAGGCCCTCCAGCAAGCCCTCGAAAACGTTCTTCGCCAGGGTCGTCGAAAGTTTCCCCTCGTCGATGCGGCGAATCAGCTCCGCGAGAGTGTCGGGTTTCACCGCCAGGTCCGTCACCCCCACTTGCTTGTCGTTGACGGCCCGCAAAACCTCCGTTCGCACCCAGTTCCCGGCCCGCAGCGGATTCGCGCCCGCGGCGACGCACGCCTCGAAGTACTGGGCCACGTCGATGGAGTCCGCCAAAACCCCGGCGTCCACCTCGGACAGGCCCATTTCTTTGTAGCGGAGGGCTTTTTCGTTGGGCATCTCGGGCAGCATCCCACGCACTTCCTCCACCCATTGGGGGGACACCACCAAAGGCGGGAGGTCCGGTTCCACGATAAACTTGCGGTAAAATTCTTTCACCCGGGAGGCCGTGGTCGTCCCCTTGGCGTCGTTCCAGTGGCGTGTTTCCTGCAGCACCTCGCCGCCCTCCGCCAAGACCTTCGACTGACGTTTGATCTCGTACTCGATGGCTCGCTCCAGCGCCCGGAAGGAGTTCATGTTCTTGACCTCCACCCTGCGGCCCCAGCGCCCGTCCGAGCATTTGACCGAGACATTGGCGTCGAATCGCATCATACCCTTCTCCAGGTCCGCGTCCGACGCGCCGGCGTAGCGCACCCGCCGTCGCAGCGCCGTCACGTACTCCACGGCCTCCCGGGCCGAGGAGACGTCCGGCTCCGAGACGATCTCGGCCAAAGGCAGTCCCGAGCGGTTGTAGTCCACCCAGGAGGTTTCGGCCCCCTCCAGTCGTCCGTCCGCCGCGCTGTGGTGCAGTTTGCCCGCGTCTTCTTCCAGGTGGAGGCGGTTGATGCGGATTTTTTTCGGGTTTCCCGCGTCGTCGTCGATTTCGAGCCAGCCATTTGCCGCGATGGGCAGGTCGCTCTGGGTGATTTGATAGTTTTTCGGCAGGTCCGGGTAGAAATAACACTTGCGGAAAAAGTACGTGGTGGGCTGCACCGTGCAGTTCAAGGCCATCCCCGCCAGCATCCCCTGCTGGACCACGGCCTTGTTCAGCACCGGCATGGACCCGGGCAGCCCCATGCACACGGGGCAGATGTGGGAGTTGGGCTCGTCGTTGGTGTAGTCCGCCGAACAGGAGCAAAACACCTTCGACTTCGTCTTCAAGTGTATGTGAATCTCGATGCCTATGACGGGCGTAAAGGTCAGTGTCGTTTTATCCGGCATGGTCAATTTCCTCCTCGGGCGATTTTAGGAGCTCCCAAAACCTTTTCCAACTCGAAGCCCATGTTCAAAAGATTTTTATCGCTCCACCTGGGGCCCACCAGCTGCAAGCCAACGGGCAAGCCCGAGTCGGAGTAGCCCGTGCAGAAGGAAAACCCCGGCAGTCCCGCCATGTTTACAGGCAGGGTGTACAGGTCCGACTCGTAGCCCTTCATGGCGTCCTCGTCCGATTCCCCGATCTTCCCGGGCAGGGAGGGGGTTACGGGCTGCAAAATACAGTCCACGTTTTCAAAGGCCTTTCGGAACTCCTCGGCGATCAAAGTACGCACCCGGGTCGCCGCCACGTAGTATTCCTCGCTGCGCACGGGCTCGGTAAGGCAGGTACCCGCGATGATCCGCGACTTCACCTCGGCGCCGAACCCCTTCGAGCGCACCTCCTCGAACATGTCCCTGAGGCCCGCGGCCGTGGTTACCGTGTAGCCGTAACGCACGCCGTCGAAACGCGCCAGGTTCGTATGGGCCTCCGAGGCCGCGATGGCGTAGTAGCAGGCCACGGCATAACGAGCTACCGTCGGCAGCGAAACCTGGGCGATCTCGGCCCCCATTTCCTCGAAAATGCGGATCAGCCGTTTTATGGCATCCGCGATGGGGGGATCCAAGGTGAAATCCTGAAATTCTTTGACCAAGGCAACACGCTTGCCTTTCAAAGGTTTTTCGCCTTTGCTTTCCCGGCGCGTGAAATCGATCTCGCTTTTATCGACGCTGGTGGAGTCTTTAGGGTCGTGGCGGGCCAAGACGTGCATGATCAGTTCCATATCCTCGACGCTGCGGGTGAAAGGACCGATTTGGTCCAGAGAAGAGCCGTAGGCGATGAGTCCGTAGCGGCTGACCAGGCCATAGGTGGGTTTCAGCCCGAAGATTCCGCAGTAGGACGCGGGCTGGCGGATGGAACCGCCGGTATCGCTGCCCAGGGCGAAGGGCACGTAGCCCGCCGCCACGCTGGCCGCGCTGCCTCCAGAGCTGCCTCCCGGCACCCGCGAAACGTCCCAGGGGTTCGCGGTGGGGCCAAAGGCCGACGTGCCGCAGGTGTTTCCCATGGCGAACTCGTCCATGTTGGACTTGCCCAAAAGCACCGCTCCGGCGGAGGAAAGCAGATCCCAGACCGTGGCGCTGTAAGGAGGCGCCCAACGTCCCAAAATACGGCTGCCTGCCGTGGTGCGAATTCCGTGGGTGCATATGTTGTCCTTCAAAATTACAGGAACTCCCGCCAGAGGCCCCAAGGGCTCTCCTTTGGCGACGTATCCGTCGATCTGCCTGGCGTGAGCTCGTCCGGTGTCGGCCGTGGCCGTGATGAGGGCGGACACCTTGCCCTCGCAGGCGAGAGCGCGGCCCAGGCACTCGTCGAAAACCTCCAGCGCCGAAAAACGTTTCTCCCGTATCCCCTCCACGATCTCCCGCACGCCCAGTTCGTAAAGCTCCATCATCTATTCCTCCATAATACGCGGGACTTTGAAAAAAGCGCCCGTGCCGTCCGCCCGGTCGGCCAGTATCTCCTCCGAGCGGGTAAACGCCGCCGGGAGATCCTCGCGCAGCGGACACACGTTGGTCTCCGCGAAGCAAAAAGGTTCCACGTTTTTCAGATCGAGTTCCTTGAACCTGTCCACCATGTCAAGGAAGTTGTTGATGTAACGCACCGCCCCCGCCAGTTCCGTATCCGTCAAAGACAACCGGGCTTCCGCCGCAATGGCGCGCACATCGTCGCTGCCTAGTTTCATCGCCGCACTTCCCTTCGAAAAAATCTCGCTCGACGACTTCCGCGCCTCACCGGCGCCCCTCGAGTCGTCTGCGCCACAGTCCGCAACACCCAATATCGGCACACATAACGGGATGAATTATAACAGTTGAGTGCCCTCTTCAAAATACCCCGAGACGCAGATATATGTATGCGACGCAATCGCAATCGCGTGGACGCGTAGAAGACGTGGAATGGGAACGCCCATGTCCTGGATAGAACTTATGGTGAAGAGGCTCACTAAAAGTCTTGACATTTGGTGAATATCGACGCTAAGATGAAGACACTATGAAAATATATCCGCGTGATTTGGAAAAAAGCATCAAAGAGCGTCTTTTCGAGCGGGGGAAAATTATCGTACTTTACGGACCGCGGCAAGTCGGCAAGACGACGTTGGCCAAAAAGATTTTGAGCGATTACCGTAGTGAAGGAAACTTCTTCAACTGCGAGGACAAGAGCGTGTCCGACGTTCTTTCTTCTCACAACGCGGCGCAAATGAAGGGTTTTTTCGGCGTGGGCGAAGTGATTGTTCTGGACGAGGCGCAGACCGTACAAAATATAGGCCGCGCTCTCAAAATTTTGATCGACGCGTATCCGGAGATGAATATCGTCGCCACGGGATCGTCGAGCTTCGACTTGGCGAACAAAATCACCGAACCGCTGACCGGGCGGCACTATGAATATTTTTTGTACCCTCTCAGCTTCAACGAAATCGCCGAAAAAGACGGCAATCGCGCGTTGTTCGAGAACCTCG
>JAISWV010000204.1 GCA_031270755.1 Synergistaceae bacterium | reverse complement strand
TTTTCGGAGGTCTTCTTATAGTAAATTCCCAGAAGAACCACGACAAACAGCGCCCCGCGCATGGAATACGCGAAGTACACGATGTCCAGCACGCGGATACCGGCGGTGTTGAAATATACCGCCAGCGCGCTGCACAACACCCCGGACAGCGCGGTGGTCATCCTGGACCAGAAAAGAACTTGTCCGTCGGTTGCCTTTGGCCGCAAGACCCCCTGGTAGATGTCTTTGGTGATCATCGTCCCCGCCGCCAGAATCAGCGGAGACACGGTGGACAATATCGCGGCCAGAATGGACGCCAGCACGATGCCTCCCGCAAGGGGAGTGAGCTGCATCATCAGGGTCGGAAGCGCCAGTTTGCCGCTGGTGACGTTTTGGCCCGCCACATTCAGCAGCACGCCCTGGTGGGACATGACTTTCGCCACCATGCCCAGAGACGCCGTGAACAGGCCGAAGGGCGCGGCGCAAAAGGCCGTGATGATGCACGCCTTTTTCGCGTCGAACTCATTTTTTGCCGCCAGCACGGGCTGAACTCCGGCTTGCGCCGTGCACGCCCCCAAAAGCGACGCGATCACCCACGACGAGACTCTCGGCAGCCCTATGGAAAACATGTTGAAGTAATCTCCGCCGGTATCGGCCTCGACTTTGGCGATCCCCTCCACGAAGCCGGAAATGCCCCCAATTTTCGATATGGTCAGTATGATCGCCAGTATTACGCCGCCGTACATACAGGCCAGGTGCATGGTGTTCGTGTAGGCCACCGCGTTCATACCGCCCGCCAGCGTGTATATGATAAACACAATGGCGAACGCGACCACCGCCGTATTGAAGTCAATGCCGATCAGCGACACTCCGAGACTCCCGGCGGCGATCATCTGAGAAATCCCCACGGCGATCATCACGAAAGTCAGGAACAAGCTCGAAACGGTTCGCGCGTTGACCCCGAGAAAATTGCCTATGATTCCCGGCACGGTCACTGTATTCATACTGCGATACAGCTTCGCGAAGAGCAGCGCCAAAAAGATGACACCGATACCGTTGGATATGGTGTACCACGACCCGGACAGTCCGAAATCGAAGCCGTATTCGGATACACCTGTTGTTGCCGTGCCCCCGAGCCACTCCCCGGTGGAAGCCATCACGATCATCAGCACGGTCAGGTCTTTTCCGGTGAACGCATCCGACGTGGCTGACTTCCTTTTTGCGTACACCCCGACCGCGATCGTCAAGGCAAAATAAATTAAGATGATAATCAATTGTGTAGACAACGCTTCGATACCTCCTAAATTAAAATCAAAATCTATTTCCGGCTTATTTTATATGTTTTTCACGATCAAATCAAATAAACAAACATCCAAATAAAACACGGACACAAAAAACCGATGCGGCCGCAGTGCGGCCGCGTTTCTGTCATTGACCCGATTGCGTTACATCGCCTTGTGGTACAGCGCCTCCAAATCTTTTACGGTACTCTGCCTCGGGTTGGCGAGCACGTTGCCGCTCAGCATGGCGTCGGCCGCCATAGCCGGGATCTTGTCGGCGGTGACGCCAACTTCGGTCAGGTTCTTTGGGATTCCCAGCGAGCTGCACAGCTCCTTTATCTCGTCGAGGAGCACGTCCGGCGTAAAGTCGCCCACAAGTCTCTTGCCCTTGGGTTTGATATAGTTGTAAATGACCTCGTATCTGCCGTTATCGGCCAACGCGTTGTACTCGAGGATCGTGGGCAGCAGAATCGCGTTGGCGACCCCATGCGGCACGTTGAAATACCCGCCCAGAGGATGCGCCATTGCGTGAGCGTTGCCCAGGCGCGCCCAGCTGAAGGCGATGCCGGCGAACGTGCTGCCGAGGAGCATCGCCGAGGCGGCCTCCACATTCGCTCTGTTGGCGACGAACAGCCGGATGTTTTTTCCGATCAAATCCATTGCCTTTTCTCCCATACTGTCGGAGAACGGCGTAGCGCCCACGGATATGTACGACTCGATGGCGTGCACCAGCGCGTCGATGCCCGTCGACGCGGCGATGTGCGGCGGCAGGGACGTGATCATGTCGGGATCCAGCAGCGCGTAATTCGGCATGACCTCGTAGCTGAACACGGTCAGTTTGTAATTGCGGCTGCGGTCGGTTATGACCGCGAACGCCGTTGTCTCGCTGCCGGTGCCGGCCGTGGTGGGGATGGCCACCAGGGGGACGGTTTTGCCCGGAACCTTCGCGGCCCCTTCGTATTCCGTGATCTTGCCGCCATACGTGGCGATGACTCCCACCGCTTTTGCCACGTCCATGGGGCTGCCTCCGCCCAGAGCTATAACGCTGGTCGCGCCGCGGTCCTTATAAATTTTCGTGGCAGCCTCCACCGTCTCGCACGACGGATTTGCCTCCACGTCGAGAAAAACTCCGCAGTCTATGCCGGAAGCGGTTATCACGTCAGACACCTTGGCAACCACTCCCAATTTCTCCAGACCCCGGTCGGAGACCAGAAGCGCGTTCTTGGAACCGCTCTTTTTCAGCAAATCAGGCAGCTTCTTCAGACTGCCGACTCCAAACACTATTTCCTGAGGAACGATGAATGAAAAATCTTTGATCATTTTAAAAGCACCTCCTCATAAAAGGGGAACCCCGGGGGGCCAATGAGCTCCGCCCCCCTGAGTTTGAATTTACGAATTTGGGTAACGGCACATCTCTCGCGTTTTTCCCGGCCTACACCGTTGCACCCTACGCCGCTGCTCCTTCGACCTCTTTCTTCTTTCTTTTCGCCGCCAGGAACTGAACCACAATGGCGATGACGATGCCCGCAGCCAGACCGGCAGCCGGACCGGCAACGGCCAGGATGCTGCCCACGACGCCGGCGACCCCGCGCTCCTCGTTGTCGCTCACCATGTTGAACGCCACATAGAAGCAGCCAAACGCCTGAATCATCAGGGTGAGAGCCATCGAGAGCGGCAGAACCGGCCTTATCAGCGCGGTCAGAGGTATTACCAGACAGCACAGGAACTTGACAATGTTGAAAGTGGATGCCCCTCCCCATATGGAGTACATGTTCTCCTTGCCGGTCTTGTAGCGCTCCGCCACCGAGAGGCACATGGCCGACCACAGCGGGCCGGACATCGTCACGGTCGGGAAGAAGAGAGACTGCAGTACGTTGCGGAGGCCGCACATCACGTTGGTCCTGTTGGCGTCGACCTCGATTATTTCGTCCTGGCGCACTCTGTCGGCGTCTCTCAAAAACTCGGTACCCGCCACGATGTCGCCGAACGCGATGACGTATGCGATAAGCGCCATGGGAATGGCGGACATCAACACCGACATTGGAGGAATGCCGAGGCCGATGATGGAGAAATTCTTCCACACCCATGGGAGCCCCTCAGGCCCTAGGGGGTTGAAGAACCAACCGCTGTCGGCGGCAAACACCGGGGCGTCGATTTCGCCCGCTATGATCCCCACGGCAAACGCCGCAAGCAGCCCCGGAACGAAACCGCTCTTGGCCATGATGTTTATGAAGAAGTTTCCCTTGCTTTCCTTGGCTTCTTTAAACCCTTTTGAAAACAAAAGGAAGAAGGACACCAGAACACCCGTGGTGAAGGCAAATGGATATTTGTAAAAACCCAAACCGCCACCCGCCAGCGTCGTGAATCCATACCTTCCGATGACGGACGCTATGCCGGCGCCGATCAAGATGCCAGCCTTGACCGAGTTGGGAGTCATAGCGACCAGCTTGCCCGCGATACCGGTCACCCCCAGTATCAGGAACAGTATGCCGAGGGTCAGCTGCAGCGAGAGCAGCGCCTCCACCCTGGCGACTCCCGTGTAAGTGAGCAAAAACGCCGTCGTGAGCGGGATGGATGGGGTGATCCATCCTCCCACGATTGGGTCCCCCAACAGATTTTGCAAGCAATACAGCAGCTCGTGAACGCAGATAATGGCCAAAGCCGTTGCCCACGGAAGGCCGTACAGATCTTGGAGGTACGCCGTGGCCGCGACGCCGGTCACGAAAACCACCATTGCCTGAATCGTCTCCGGGATTTCCCACTCGAAGTGAATGAATGGAAGTCTCAGTTTGAAGATGCCAAGTCGAATATAGGGCTGTTCTCCTCCCTCTTTGCGCCTACCGCTCGGTATTAGAAGCAGCATAAAAACTTTCCCTCCTTAAATATATAGTTTTGGGAGTGTTGTTTTCCCAATGATTTTTTCACGGTTTTCCAACGATAAAGCCTTGCGGCATAAAGATTTTTTCGCGTAAGATCATTGTTCGCACAACGCTCCCGTAAGCTCGGTTTCTAAAAACTTGAAAACTCTTCCTGCCCTTGCCTTAGGTCAGACTCCAAATCTCCTCGTCGGTCAGCTTCGGCGCGTCTTTAATCTCGTAAGCGATGCGGCTGATATTGACGAGATGATGGAACCAGAGGTTTTCGCTCAGGCTGTTGTTGCCCCATGTGCCGCAGCCCAGTGTGGCCGTCGGGTTCAAACCGTTGGCTAAAGTCCCGCCGAGGCTGTTGGAACCGATTTGATTGATGCTGAAACGGGAAACCGGAAGCTTCAGCGCGGCGTATTCGATGTGCTCCTGGTTGAAGGAGTGAATTACGGCACTGTGCCCGGTACCCTCGAAGAGGGTGTTCTTAAGGGCGTTGTCCACGGCCTCTTCCCATGTTTTGTACAAAAAGAGGCTGAGTACCGGCAGAAGTTTTTCCTTTGCCAGAAGCTCGTCTTTGCCTGTTTTTTCGACCTTGACCACGAGCAGTTTCGTATCCTCCGGTACTTTGATGCCGGCGGCGGCCGCTATGTCCACGGGCTTCCCGCCGACAAGGGTCTTGTTGATCATGCCGTTCACGAACACTGCGGAGCGAAGGGCGTCCACTTCCTTGGGCTCGCTGACATAATAAGCGCCCTTCTCCTTGAACGCTTTGACGACCTCGGCCTCTTTATCCTGGGGGACGTGGGTGGACTGCTCGCACGTGCACAGCACGCCGTTGTCGTAGGTCCTTCCGACGACGATCTTGGACACCGCATCCACGATATCGGCGTCGCTGTCCACCAAAACCTGAATGTTGCCCGGGCCGACGCCGAATGCCGGCTTGCCGCTGGAATACGCGGCCTTGACCATACCTGGGCCGCCGGTCGAAATGCAGAAATCGGTCAATTTCATAATCAAACTCGAGGTTTCGATTGTGGACTCGTCAACGACCTGGATCAGGTCTTCGGGAGTGTCCAGCTTTTTCAAAGCCTCGCGCATCACCTTGACGGTTTCCTTGCCGCTGTTGGCTCCCGCCGGGTGAGAGCAGAGGATGATGGCGTTTCCTCCCTTGAGTGCTATCATGGCGTTGTGCACTGGTGTCATGACGGGGTTGGTGACCGGCGTTACGGCACCTATGACTCCAATCGGCTTCGCGACCTCGACGATGCCCGTCTCCTCGATCCGGCGGATTATGCCGCGGCTCTTGACTCCCTTCAGCTTCTGCCACGTGACCTTGGGCTTGCCCTTGTTCTTCAAAACCTTGTCCTCGTACTTGCCCATTTTGGTCTCGTCGACGGCCATACGGGCTAGGCGCTCGGCGTCGTCATAGACGGCTTTGCCTATGGCTTGAACCGCGGCGTCCACCCGTTCTTGAGAGAATCCCTCGAAAATCTTCTGTGCCTCGCGCGCTTTCTGGATCAGTTGTGATACATGTTCCTCAGCGTTCATCAGAACCTCTCCTTCCTCCGTTTGCTTGATTTTAGGTCCGTAACGGCAACCCATACAAACGGAACATTGCCTCAGATCTTTTGTGCGTATCGCGCCGCCAAATCGAAAATCAAAAAACTGTGTCGAGGACTCGCCGTGCCGGTAACATCACTTTTCAAAAACAATACCGACAACTTCAGACGGATGAGAAATAAAGGTACAATCCTAATGAAGCCCTTCATTTCAAAACGTCTGAATCTCGTTTATTGGCTTGATAAGTGCTCCTTCTGCTCGAGTCCTTGATTTGGCGTCATGATCCCTATAAAAGCATTTTCTCTTTGATGAAGGAAAATGCAACTGAACAACGCGGTCAAGAAAAACATCATTCCTACCGCGGCATAGGTCTCGGACATGTCCGGGTAAAGTTGGAAGCTCGAGGTAACTGTTGATCAATATGATTCCTCCCCTTATCTTCGAGGCTTATCTTCGTGGAGTTCACGTAAGATTCCCCCTTCAGCAAAAAAGCAAAAAAACAGCTGAAAAAACGTACCCGCTCAAACCTTGGATACCATGCTCAATCAAGACAAGCGTTTAATTATTAGGAAGATCTAGGAAGGATCGAACGATAAGTAGAAAACCGACAACAAAGGGGCCGTACAATAAGTAGCGAACCGGTAAGGAATGAACCATGTGAACCGTTTGGCTCTTCGATCTGAAGAAAGAGTTGAAAATTGGTGTTCCCGACCTCTAATGCACTGGATTATTCCTGAAATTGCAAGAGTAAAAGGTCCAAAAACATCAGCAACAATGCCATCAATCTCCATGATTTCGTACTCCCTTTCACGGTTGCGCTTCTCATTAGTAAAATATCTCTTTATCTAATGCCAAATATTATACCTTCATCAAATGAACGTCAAGAATAATCGTTCCACGAGGTGTAAATATTTTTTATTTTTATTGGATTAACGGGACAGACACGCAGACTGCCTTACTGCCCTACTGTAGGTGCCCTGCTGTGGTTGCGCCCATTCCGGGAAAACGTGTGGAAAGACCCCGCAGAGTATGCTATATTGTGGTCCACAACGATATTATAAGAGGTAAATCGGATGATTGGCGAGGATTACTCGAAGGGATTAGCGAAAAAAGCGAAAAAAATAGAT
>JAISWV010000171.1 GCA_031270755.1 Synergistaceae bacterium | reverse complement strand
AAGACTTTCAGGGAGGACGAATTTTTGCGACTTTCGGTCCCAACAGGAGCGAATAGGAAAGTATCGAAGAATGCGAGCTAAGATTTTCGCTACCCAAGGGGCAGTCATGGGATGATTTTTACGCCAGGGAATCGGAGAAGATTTTTCTAAATATTTATCCCAAAAGAATGCTGCAAGGGCACATAGACCGTACGCGAGACAGAGAATGCAACGCCAGCGGGCGAATACTCTCTTACTTTGTTCCCAGGCTTGATTGAGCCCAAATACGTTCTTGATGATGTTGAGGTGAAGGCGGTTTCAACACTCCATCGAGAGGCAGGTCGATTGAGGCGACAGGAACCCATTTTCCAGGAAACTTCCAGGAAGTCGAGTTTGTGATATGCTTTTCAAGGCATGGGCCTCACGGGTTTTAAGGTATTTGAATTTGGAAGGAGCTACGCATGACTGACGAACGTTATTACGAACATGTCCAGGAGGCGCTGGGATATCTCCAATCCGCATCGGGAAGCTTCCGGCCCAAGACCGCCGTGGTGCTGGGGTCGGGGTTGGGAGATATCTCCGGCAGAGTTCGCGATCCCCAGGTCATCGATACGAAAGACATCCCTCATTGGCCGCGGTCCACGGCCCCCGGGCACGCGGGGCAGGTCGTTTTGGGGAAGATCGAAGGCCGCCCCGTGGCGCTGCTGAAAGGACGGGTGCATTACTACGAGGGATATGACATGAAGGAGGTCACCTTCTCCACGAGAGTTCTGGGAATGTGGGGCGTCGCGCAGTACGTGGGGACCAACGCCTCGGGGGGCATAGACGCCCGCTTGCAGCCGGGGGGTATCGTGTTGATCGAAGACCACATCAACTATATGGGGGTCAACCCCTTGAGAGGCGCCGCCGAGCCTCGATGGAACGTCCGTTTTCCCGACATGACCCGTGCCTACGGCCCCCGTTTGCTGGATTTGTGCGAAAAAGCGGCATTGTTGGAGGGAATTCACACCGAGAGAGGGGTCTATATCGCCTTCTCCGGCCCCTCTTACGAGACCCCGGCTGAGATCGGAATGGCCCGGGCCTTGGGGGCCTCGGTGGTGGGGATGTCCACCGTCCCGGAGGTCATCGTCTCGAACGCGATGGGCATGGAGACGGCGGTGATCTCCTGTGTGAGCAACTTGGCGGCGGGCATGGGAGACGCGATTTTGAGCGAGGAAGAGGTGCTGTCGGCGATGCGAGAGGCCTCCGGCCAAGTGGGGACCCTGATCTGCGGCCTCATAAAACAACTCGAAGCTCTATGATTTGCGAAAGGATTTTTGAGGATTTTTAATGAAAATTATTTTATCTTTAAAGAAAACGCTTTTGTTTTTGTTGTGCGCGGGATGTCTCGCCGTGCCCGCGGCCGCCTCCACCTCCGTGACTTTCCCGGAAAACTGGGAAATCGGCCAGGCTTTCGTCGTGGCGCTGTCGTCCCATACGGCGTTCGAGAGCCCCTCCGTGACCTGGATGGACCGGGTGATCTCCCTGGATATGGAGCCCGGCCGGGAAGGGTACGTTTCCTACGCGCTCTTGGGTTCCTACGTGCGCGACGTCAAGCCGGGGGATTATCCTCTGGAGTTCGGGTTCGTTCAAGGTGACGAACGTTTTCGCGTGCAATGCACCGTTCAGCTGAGGGAAAAAAAATATCCGGAAGAGCACTTGAAGGTCGAAGGCAAAATGGTGACGCCGCCCAAGAGCCAGCTGGCGCGTATTCAAAAAGAGGCGAAGCTGGCGGCGGCCGCTCGAAGGACGATGACGGAAAAACGCCTCTGGACCACGCCCCCAGTCCGCCCCGTTCCGGGGATCTTCACCAGCAGCTACGGCTTTCGGCGCGTCTACAACGGCGTTCCCAAGGGCTATCACGCGGGAACGGATTTCCGCGCTCCCGTGGGCACCTCCGTCAGAGCGCCCTTTGCGGGAAAGGTCGTTCTCGCGGGGAACCACTATTATGCGGGCGGGAGCGTGTTCATCGACTCCGGCAACGGGGTCGTCAGCCTGTTTTTTCATATGAGCGAGATCGGGGTGAAAAAAGGGGACTCCATCGCAAAAGGGCAAATCATAGGCAAGAGCGGGAACACAGGGCGGGTCACCGGCCCTCATCTTCATTATGGGCTCAGCCTGGCGGGGCAATACGTCGATGCCGCGCCTCTCTTCGAGACCAGCGTGACGGCTCTCTTGAAGACGATGAAGAGCGAGGTCGTCCGCCATTAGAGCCCTTGGCGCTTTTTTGCGCAAAATTTCATTTCGGATTCATTCCGGAATTTATTTTGCTGCGTTTCGCCGTATTTCGCTTCCTGGTCGCTTCCTTCCTTGAAATTCGATGATTTTGCGTCGTCGATCGATTTCGTTACTGTTATAATAAATGCCCGAGCTCGATGAGATTTGGGCGGAATTTTATTTTTATTTACGTCGTAGTGAAATCAATGGATCGAGTGCCGGATAAAACAAGCCAAGGCAACTAACTGAAGAGGGTGAGCAAAACATGACTGTACCGACGAGCAAAGGAGCTGCCGTGAACACTTCCCAGAAAGAGATCAACGTGGAATCTCTGGGGCAGGAGCATATCAATCTTGTTTTTGCGCTGGGGAATGAAGATTTTGGAGTGGACGTCAACATCGTGCGGGAAATCGTGAGGGTGCCGCCGTTTATCACGCGTGTGCCCAACGCGCCCAATTACATTCGAGGGGTCATCAATTTGCGGGGAACGATCGTTCCGGTGTTCGACATGGAACTCAAGATCGGCATGCTGCCCACGGCCTTGACCGAAGAGGCTCGTATCGTCGTTCTTTCCGTCAGCGACGTGATGTTCGGGATCATCGTGAACTCCGTCCGGGAGGTCCGTACGATTTACGACTCTCAGCTGGAGCCCGCCAGCAAGTTGTCCACCACCATGGACAAGCGTTATGTTCTATGGGTGGCCAAGCCGGCCGATGGACGCCTGATCGTGCTTTTGGACGTGTCGACGCTTTTCGACCTGGATCAAATTTTGCTCGAGGACTCCGAATAGGGCTCCACGGTTGCTGAAAATAGACCTCCACCTCCACAGTGATTGCTCGGATGGCGTTCTCTCTCCCGACGAACTCGTTCGCGAACTGCGGGCGAAGAGGGTTTCCGCCGCCAGTTTGACGGACCACGACACCATAGACGGGGTGAAAAGCTTTCTGACGCGGTGCCGGAGAGCCTCCATCAAAGGTGTGGCGGGGGTGGAGCTGTCCGCCGCCCACGACGGCGTGCTGCACATATTGGGGTACCGTTTTGACGTGGAAAACGAGGCTCTGCGGAGCGCGTTGGAGCAAAACCGAAAAGCCCGAAACCTGCGGAATGTGCGTATCTGCGAAAAATTGCGGGAGTTGGGCTTCGACATCACCCTGGAAGAAGCGGAGTTGTGCGCAGGGACCGAGGTCGTGGGACGGCCCCATATCGCCAGGGTACTGTGGAACAAAGGATACG
>JAISWV010000158.1 GCA_031270755.1 Synergistaceae bacterium | reverse complement strand
CCCACCCGCTCCAGGTCCCCCGCGGCGTTCACGTAGCACCCCAAAACCGTGGAGACTTCGCCGGACAAGCCCCTCTGCCATATTTCGGAGGCGTAGGACGAGATGGCCCTGTTGATCGTATTGACCGCGTCCTCGGACTCGGCGAACTCCGCCAAGACGCGCTCCGTGCCGTCTTCCGCGTAACACCTGCGGACCAGGGCCGCCATGTTCAGCACGATGTCCCCCATATGGATCAGCTCGTCCTTGACGGCCTCCACGGCGGCAGTAGAGGAGGCCCCGATGAGCTTTTTGTCCAGGTAGACGGGGGTCCGCGCCTCCCGGGTTTCGTCGTCGGGAATGAGTTTGCGTATCAATTTCGCGAAAAGCGGCGTGAAAGGCAGGAAAAGAACGGTGTTGGTGACGTTGAAAATCGAGTGGGCGTTGGCCATCTGGCGGTTGAGATCGGAGGCGGAGAACAAAACGACTTCCTTGTAAAGGGGCAGGAAAAGCATAAAAATGACGACTCCGAAGAGATTGAAGAGAACGTGGGCCGCCGCCGCCTGTTTGGCCGAGCGGTTGACCCCGATTGTGGCCAGGACCGCCGTGATGGTGGTGCCGATGTTGTCCCCCAAAATGATGGGAATGGCCGCGTCCAGGCTCAGAAGCCCCTGGGAGCCCATGGCCATGGTCAGTCCGATGGTGGCGGCGCTGGACTGGACGATCATGGTGACGATGGTCCCGGCCAGCACGCCCAGTATAGGGTGCCGGCTCAAGGCGAGAAAGAGGTCCTCGCTTGCCGTAAAAAACGCTGTGCCATTTTCCATCGTCTGCATACCCATGAAGAGCAGGCCGAACCCCACGATGCCGTTGCCGGCGTAACGCTGTCTTTTGGATTTGCCGAACATGGCCAAAGCCACGCCGGTGGCAATGAAAGGAAGGGCAAAATCTTTGATTTTGAAGGCGATGATCTGCGCCGTGACGGTGGTTCCGATGTTCGCTCCCATGATGACGCCGATGGCTTGGTTCAGGGTCATCAACCCCGCGTTGACGAAGCTGACTGTCATGACGGTGGTGCCGCTGCTGCTTTGAATGAGGATGGTAACGAGAATTCCGACAAAAACCCCCCTCAAGGGAGTCCGGGTCAAAGTGCCGATCAATTGCCGCATACGGTCACCGGCTATGAACTGCAACGCCTCGCTCATCAACTTGATGCCGTAGAGAAAAAGACCGACTCCTCCGGCCACCTGCAGTGCTGTGTTCCAGTACACGCGCATCTACCCCCAATTAGGTCGTTTCGCTGCCATACAAGTATAGCATTCTCTCGTGCTCTCTTCTGCGCTCTCGGGTGTGATACGAAGGTTGCGATTGAGTAGGGGCGGATATTACGCCCGCCCAACCTCGATTATTGGGAGTGCTCACGGGCGGGGATGACCGCGGACGTGCCATGATAAAATAAGGCAAAGAATTTTTGTCATGGGAGGTGAAGCATAATGGCAACGGTGGCAGAAACACGCGAGCCGTAAATGGGCTTGACGTTCGAGAAAGTCTGGGCAATGTTCCAGGAGTCGGACCGGCGTATGCAAAGATTGAGCGAAGAGACTGACCGAAAGATACAGGAGACCGCTCGACAAATGCAGGAAACTGACCGGAAGATACAGGAGGTCGCCCGGCATATCAAAGAAACCGATCAACAAATTGGAAGGTTAGGCAATCGTTTTGGAGAATTGGCCGAACATTTGGTAGCGCCCAATATCGTACAGAAGTTCAATGTCCTTGGTTTTCATTTTGATGAGATTTCGGCTAGGCACCAAGTTATCAAGGACGAGAGGAGCGGGCAAAAAATCGCCGAGTTCGATATCCTCCTGGAAAACGGGGAGGCCATCATCGGCGTGGAGGTGAAAGCGAAGCCGTCTTCTGACGACGTGAAAGACCACGTGCGGCGCTTACGGATACTTCGTCTCAACAAAGACAAGAAAGGCGACAAACGGAGAATCTACGGCGCTCTCGCTGGAGCCATCATGACTGACGCCGTTAAAACCGCTATCCTAAAAGCGGGCTCTATGCCATCACGCAGACCGGCGATACGGTGAAGATCCACGCCCCGGAGGGGTTCACTCCAAAAATTTGGTAGCCGCCGCTCCCCGCATGTACACCAAGGATTTCTGACAGCTCTCCCGCATTTTCTCCTTCCCTCAATTGGTGCTAAACTATTTTAATTATGAAAGCTTTACGGGGGAGAGTCGATATTTTGGAACGCACTGTTTTAGCGGCGGACTTAGGCAAGGCAAATAAAAACGAGCGGGACGAAAAATACGCCCGTATGATCGATGCGCCGGTAGAGCGGTTGGTGTGCGGTCTGGCGATTCCCACCATCTCCATCATGTTGATTTCCGCGTTGTACAACATGGCGGACACTTATTTCGTGGGTTCGATCAGCACCAGCGCCACGGGGGCCGTGGGGGTCTCGTTTTCGCTGATGGCGTTCATCCAGGCGGTGGGTTTCTTTTTCGGCCACGGGTCCGGCAACTACATCTCCCGGCAGCTGGGGGCCAAGAACTGGGAGAAAGCCTCTTCGATGGCCGCCACGGGCTTCCTGTCCGCCATGATCACCGGAGCCCTGATGGCGGCGTTTGGCCTCGCGTATCTCGCGCCTTTCGCCCGATTTTTGGGCGCCACGGAGACCATTCTTCCCCACGCCTGCGACTACTTGTTCTACATTTTGATCGGCGCGCCGTGGATGACGGGCTCGCTGGTGCTCAACAACCTCCTGCGCTTCCAAGGAAGCGCCCTTTACGGCATGGTGGGAATGATCTCCGGCGCGGTGCTGAACGTCGCCTTGGATCCTCTTTTCATCTTCGTTTTCGGCATGGGGGTGGGGGGCGCGGCGTTGGCGACCATCATCAGTCAGTTCGTAAGCTGCGCTCTCCTGCTGGTGGGCTGCACTCGCAAGGGAAACATCAGCATCGATGTCAGAAATTTCTCACCCCGCCTTTCTTCCTACAGAGAAATCGTGAAGGGCGGCCTTCCCTCCCTGTTTCGCCAAGGGTTCGCCAGCGTGGCTTTTATCTGTATGAACCAAGCCGCCGGAGGCTACGGCGACGCGGTGATCGCGGCCGTCTCCATCGTGCACCGGGTGTTTCTTTTCGCGAGTTCCGCGTTGATCGGTTTTGGCCAGGGGTTCCAGCCCGTCTGCGGCTTCAACTACGGGGCCGGGCGTTACGACCGGGTCAAGAGGGCGTTCTGGTTTTGTTTGAAGACGTCGTCCGTAGTGCTCTTGGCCCTTGCCGTGGCGGGATACTTTTTCGCCCCTCAAATCGTCGCCTTGTTCCGGGACGACGCGGACGTCATTCGGGTGGGGACTCTGGCCCTTCGTCTGCAGTGCTTCACCTTCCCGCTGATGGGCTGGGTGCTTCTGAACAACATGATGATGCAGACCATCGGAAAAGCCGTCAGGGCAAGCATTCTTGCCTTGACGAGACAAGGAGTTTTTCTGGTGGCGTTTCTCTTCATCCTGACGCCGCCTCTTGGGGTGCTGGGCATCCAGCTCAGCCAGCCCGCCTCGGATCTGGCGACCTTTTTTCTGGCCATCCCCCTGAGCGTCAGCGTCTTAAAAGAAATGAACATGCCGAAAAAAGAGAATGCATGATGAAACGGAGGATTTTTTTATTTCAATTTAACTAACTCCACTGTGCAAGCAAGTTTTTTCATTTTTTTATTTTTTTATTCCATCCTTTCCCATTCTACGCGGCGCAGTTCGCCGGCTACGCGGACGTCAAACGCTCCTTTTCGACGAAACGGGAAAGCCGATCCGGCAAGCCACGCTTCGCGCAGACGTTTCGCTTCCCCGATGAGTGCCTCTTCCCGGTGCAGCAGGTTCAGAGCCGCTTCCACCGTGATTTTTTCGAAACGGACCTTTTGCCCGGGCAGGCGCTGGGCCAGGTTTTCCGCGTCAACGGCGCAGACCGTCGCTATTTTCGTGTAACCGCCCGTCGTTTGGCGGTCCGCCAGCATCACGATGGGCTGCCCGTGTCCCGGAACTTGAACGCTGCCGAGGCAGATGGCGTCAGAGACGATGTCCGCGCCTCCTTTATGGGCGATGACGGGACCCTCCAGACGAAAGCCCATCCGGTCGGCGGAGTTCGCGATGACGTATTCGGAGGAGTAGAAGGCCGCCAGTCCCTCCTCCGTGAAAAGATCGTCCTGAGGCCCGGGAATCGCCCGCAGCGGCTCATGAGGATCGCGGTCGGGCCGCAGGGGGCAGGAGAGTCCGGCGCACTTTGCCCACAGGGCATACGCCCCTATAGCATTCTCCCCCGTAGCATTTGGCGCTCCCGTGACCAGCACGTCGCCGGCCTTCAAAGCACGCCCCCGGTGACCGCCGAATTTGCCGCGGGTGTAGGTGGACCGGCTACCCATGACGAGGGGAACGTCGATCCCGCCGGAGACGCAGAAATACGACCGACAGCCGACCTTCGGCGCGGAAAAGGCAACGGCGTCGCCGGGGTCGAGCCTGTGGACCGTCCAACATGGCAGGGAGACGCCGTTTTTCGTCACACCGGCCTCCGCCCCCGTCACGACGAAACAACCCGATCCCTCCATTACCTTTATCGACGGCCCGAGCACCGTGATCTCAAGGCCCGCGGGCTCTAAACCCCGGGGGTCTTTTTCGTTGCCGAGCAGGGCATTTCCCAGGCGCAAAGCGGCGCCGTCCATAGCCCCGGCGACGGGAACGCCCTGCATTTGGTAACCGCGCCGCCCCAGGTCCTGGACGGTGGTGAACAGGCCCGGGTTTTCGATCAAGAGCTTCATCGCGGCGTTTCCTTCTTTCGAATGTCCGGTTTCCAGCCCGGCTCACCGGCCTCGCGCGCCAACCGGTCGAACTCTCCTCCGCCGATGGGGACGAACCGCACACACATGCCCGCGTTCAGAAAAACGGCGGGGGTTCGGTCCGGGTCGAACATGCGCAGGGGCGTCATGCCGATGACGTTCCACCCGCCGGGGCTGTCGATGGGGTAGATACCCGTTTGTTTTCCGCCGATGGCGACGGAGCCGGCGGGGATTTTTTCCCTGGGCTCCTTCAGGCGCGGCGTCTCCAGGGCCGGGTCCATTCCCCCAAGGTAGGGGTACCCCGGAACGAAGCCCAGCATGTAACAATAACAGTCCACTGCTGTATGCCGGCGCACCGCCTCGTCGGCGGAAAGCCCCGTGTGAGCGGCGACCCGTTCCAGGTCAGGGGCAAAATCGCCCTCGTAACACGTGGGAACGATCAGGAGCTCCCCGCTACCGGCGTCCCCCGCCGTCAGGTCCTCGGACATGTCCAGGAGCAATTTTTCCAGCTGCGGTGGGCTCTTCAGGGCGTCGAAACACACGGCCAGGGAGCGATAGGTGGGTATCATGTCGATGAACCCCGGAAAGGGGTCGTTTTCGATTTTTCCGCGCAGCGCCTGAACCTGCGCGTTGATCCCCAGGTCGATACCGTCGCCGAATTCGACGACGAGGCAGTTCTCTCCCGCGTGAAGGATGCGGGGTTTTTTTTCAGCGGGGGCGTTCACGGCCACGGCCATTACCCTTCACGGCCCCGGATGCCGGGGAAAACGTTCGCGCATACGGCGGAAAACGCCGGGCGGCACCATGTTCTGCACGGTACCGCCGAACTGAAAGATGTCGCGGATCACGCTGCTGGAAAGGTAGGAGTATTTGGGGTCGGTAACGATGAAGAAGGTCTCTATTTCCGGGGCCA
>JAISWV010000050.1 GCA_031270755.1 Synergistaceae bacterium | reverse complement strand
TGCCGTCTCCCTTATGGAAAGAGGAGTGCGGAATTTTTGGTTTTTGGAGCGAGAAGCGCCCGGTGACGGACGTGTGTTACTTGGGGCTCTTCGCGCTCCAGCACCGGGGGCAGGAGAGCGCGGGGATCGCCGTGACCGACGGGCTGCACATTGACGTGGAGAAGGGCATGGGCCTGATGAAGGACGCCTTCAAGACCCGAGTTCCGAGCCTGAAGGGACACTGCGCCATTGGCCACGTCCGCTATTCCACCTTTGGGGGGAGTATCTTTGCCAACGTCCAGCCGATCTTGGCGTTCTTCTCCGCTTCGTGCGGCGGCGGGTTCATCAGCCTGGGTCACAACGGCAGCCTCACCAACTCGAAAAAAATCCGCAGTCGTCTGGAGGACGAGGGCTGTGTCTTCCAGTCGACCTCGGACAGCGAGTCGATGCTGAACCTCATCGCCCTGGACCCCGCCCCCACTATCGAACAAAAGATCTTGACAAGCCTGGAGACGGTGGAGGGCGCGTACAGCCTCGTCATCATGGTGGGCAACGGCTCCGGCGTCAAGGCGGACCGCGCCGGCGCGAAACTCATAGGAGTGCGGGACCCTCACGGCTTCCGTCCCCTCTGCCTGGGATGTTTAGAAGAGGATTCTCAGGGGTCCGCGACCCCCGGGTCCAAGACCCCTGAGCGGGGTTCGGGGCAACGCCCCGAGTTTTGTTCAGGGGAGTTCGTTCTGGCCTCGGAGACCTGCGCCCTGGACGCGGTGGGCGCGACGTTCGTCCGGGACATCCAGCCCGGCGAGATGGTGGTCATCGACCGGTCGGGCATTCGTTCTTACTGCCTCCAAAAGAAGGCCAAGCTTTCTACCTGCGTTTTCGAGTACATTTACTTCGCCCGGCCCGACAGCACCATCGACGGACTGAACGTCTGGCAGTCCCGCTACCGCATGGGGCGTCAGCTGGCGCGGGAGTTTTTGGCGAAGAACGCCGGCCGGCCCGCGCCGGACATCGTCGTACCGGTGCCCGACACGGGGATCGCCGCAGCCATCGGGTTCAGCGCGGAAAGCGGAGTTCCCTACGCCGAGGGTTTGATCAAGAACCGCTACGTGGGCCGCACCTTCATCCTGCCCGAGCAGAAGACGCGCAGGGCCACGGTGGAGATGAAACTGAACCCCGTCAAAGAGAACCTCAAGGACAAAAAAGTGGTGCTCATCGACGACTCCATCGTTCGTGGAACCACCAGCGCGCGGTTGATCGAGCTTCTGCGCAGGGCGGGGGCCAGCCAGGTTCACATGTGCGTTTCCTCGCCGCCCATCACCCACCCTTGCTATTACGGCATCGACACGTCGATCCGCAAGGAGCTCATCGCGGCCGTCTCCACCGAGGAGGAAATTCGCCTCAAGCTCGGTACCGACAGCCTGCATTACCTGACCTTGCGGGGACTCTTGGACTCCGTGGACGACGCTGGGGATGAGAAAATGTGCACGTCGTGTTTCCACGGCCGCTATCCCACGGACGTGTCGGAGTGCGTCATAGAACCGGAGCCGGAGGGTTGGTCATGTTAGAGACGGAACTTCTTCATGCTTCCCTTTCTTACCGCGACGCGGGGGTGGACGTGGACGCGGGGAACCGCGCGGTGGAGGAAATCAAAGAGGCCGTGCGCTCCACCTACCGCCCGGAGGTGCTGGGGGACCTGGGGGGATTCGGGGGGCTCTTCGCCCCGAACTTCACCGGCTACAAGGAGCCCGTTCTGGTGTCCGGCACGGACGGGGTCGGGACCAAGCTGCAAATCGCCTTCATGACGGGGCGGCACGACACCATCGGCCAGGACGCCGTCGCCATGTGCGTCAACGACGTCCTGGCCCAGGGCGCTGAGCCTCTTTTCTTCCTCGACTACCTGGCCGTGGGGAAGCTGGACCCTTTTCAGGTGAAGGAGATCGTCTCGGGCGCGGCAGCGGCGTGCAAAGAGTCCGGGTGCGCTCTGATCGGCGGCGAGACGGCGGAGATGCCCGGCTTTTACAGGCCGGGGGAGTACGACGTGGCGGGGTTCTGCGTCGGCGTCGCGGAGCGGGCGAAGCTGCTGCCCCGCCCCGATATAGCGCCGGGCGACGTTTTGATCGGGCTGCCGTCCAGCGGCCTGCACTCCAACGGCTTTTCCCTGGTCCGTAAAATTTGTTTCGAGCACAGAAAAATGACCGTGACCGCCCACGTTCCCGAGCTAGGGGGACCTTTGGGCGCGGAGCTGCTGAAGCCCACGCGGCTTTACCCGAAGATCGTCCTGCCGCTCTTGGGAAAATACGGGGTCAAAGGGATCGTGCATATCACGGGAGGCGGGTTTTACGACAACATCCCGAGAGTGCTGCCCCAGGGAACCGCGGTGGAGATCGACTCCGGCGCTTGGCCGGTTCCCCCGGTCTTCGGGCTGCTCCAGAGCTGGGGCGGGGTCGCGGACTTCGAGATGTTCCGCACCTTCAACATGGGGATCGGGATGATTCTGGTCGTCCAGGAGAAAGAGGCGAACGGCGTCATCCAGGCTCTTGCGGCGCGGGGAGAACCTGCGTTCCGCATCGGAAAGGTCGCCGCCGGGGACAGAAGCGTGAGCGTCGGAGCCTGTCGTTCGTAAGGCCGCTTCCGGCCGAAGTGCAGAGCCATAAAGATGCGCAAAGACAAGGGAGGTGAGAGGGTGACAAGCACTTTTACAGGCACTTTTGTCGAAGGGCGTTTGAAGTGTGGGCAAATGTGAACAAAACACGAGAAAGAAAGGTGAGAAACTCATGTCTGGTGAAGTGGCAACAAAGAAAAGAGGCTTCGACCTCAACCCGTTTTTCATATTGTTTCTGGTGATCGTCATCGTCTACGCGGCGTCGTTTGTGGTGGCGCCCGGCGCTTACGAACGTCAGGTCGTCAACGGGCGTACTCTGGTCATTCCGGGGAGCTATCATCCCGTGGACAAGGCGGTCGTTTCCTGGCTCGACGTTTTCCGCTCTCTGCCCAACGGTCTGATCGGGTCGGCATCCATCGTCTTTCTGATCCTGATCATCGGAGGGGCCGTGGAGATTTTCAACGCGACGGGCACCATTTCGGCGGGCGTGGGCAGGCTGGTGACCTATTCGAAAGAACATGAGGGCAGCAGCCTGATCATGTTGGGGGTGTTGTACGCCTTCTTCTCCGTTTTGGGCGGCTTTTTGGGCTTTGCCGAGGGTGCCATTCCCTTCGTGCCCTTGGTGGTTCCTCTGGTGCTGGCCTTGGGCTACGACGCCATGACCGCCGTGGGCGTAGTCTTCTTGGGATGTTTGGTCGGGTTCGCGGTGGGCCCCACCAACGTGTACACCGTCGGCGTCGCTCACGCGGTGGCGGAGCTGGAGATGTTTTCGGGATTCGAGTTTCGTTTTATCGCCTACCTGGTCTTCTGCGTGGTGGGTATGACTCACCTGCTGCTGTACGCCAGAAAGGTGCATAAGGACCCGTCCCGTTCCTATATGGTCGGTATCGACGACTCGGACCTCCGAATCGATTACACGGGCAGCGCGGCGCAAAAATTCGAGGCGCGGCATGTCTGTTCGCTGGTCGTTCTTTTGGGAACGTTTGCGGTCACCATATTCGGGATGCAACAATGGAAGTGGGGTCTCAACGACATGAGCGCGACCTTTTTCGTGGCGGGGATCCTTGCGGGAATTTTGGGCGGAATGTCGATCGATAATTTCGTTTCGACGTTTTTGACGGGGGCCAGAAACGCGTTGGGCGGAGCGTTGGTGGTGGGCGTGGCCCGGGGCATTCAGTGGATGCTCGACAAAACCGCCCTGCTCGACCCCACGATCAACGCTCTTGCCGTTTACTTGGAAGGGCTTCCTCCCTTCGGGTCCGTGATGGCAATTTTCATCGTAATCCTTTTTATGG
>JAISWV010000361.1 GCA_031270755.1 Synergistaceae bacterium | reverse complement strand
CATTCGCGAGCAATTTGGATAGCCACGGGCAACAATATCCGGCTTGGCGGCGACATCGCCAGACGAGCTTATTGGATACGCCTCAATTCCAACCTCTCAAAACCGTGGATGAGAGATTCCGGGAGCTTCAAGCGAGAGCTTCCAGCTTGGGTGATTTCCCATCGTTCCGAAATGGTGGGAGCTTTACTGACGATGGCGCGGGCCTGGTTCTTTGACGGCAAACCCAAATGGACAGGCAATCCGTTGGGTAGCTACGAGGCGTGGAGCCGTACCGTCGGCGGCATTCTCGAATACTGCGGGGTCAAGGGGTTTTTGTCAAACCTCGAAGACCTGTACGAACAGACCGACGACGAACCGGCGCAGTGGAGCGCATTTTTCGAAGCTGTTCTCGATGTGTTCGGAGAAAACAATCTTTTCACGACAAAAGCCTTGATAGAACAAATTTCGGGAGAATCAGGAGATTTTTCCCGAGGAAAGGCAAACGGTAAAGCAAACGGCAAAAAACATCCTTTTCCCCCCGAACCTTTGCCAGAACGGAATTCGGGAGAATTTGAGAATTTTTCTCGTGAACAAGAAGAAAAAAATTGCTCTTTTTCTCCCGAAACCTTGGAAGAAAAGGCTTCGGGAAGATTCGGGAATTTTTACGGAAATTCGGAAAATTTCGAGGTCAATACAAAAAATAATTCCCTGAAATCCGCGCTGCCGGATAGTCTTGGAGACCCAGGAGATAAGGGATTTTCGAGGCGCTTGGGGCTCGCCATACGAAAGAGAAAAGACCAGATTTTCGAGATAAGAGAAGGGTTTGTGCAGTTGAAAGAAGCCTTGCCGGATCGCCATCGTCAAAAACCTCAATGGAAATTGGTCCGTATTTCAGATGCACCGAGTGCATCCTTTGCACCTAGTTGCGGCCCCTATAACGGGGGCAAAAAAATAATTTCTGAATCTTCCCAGGAGAATGATAACAGAATTATTTTCCCCTCTATAGAAGGGGCGGCGGAACAGGGTGCAAAAGTGGTACTCGATGCAGAAGGCGAAGGGTTTGTTTTTGAAGACGACCCAGAAGAACGTGCGGCCATACAGGGCGAGCCGCTAAAGGACGGAGGGACACGAGATGGCACGACCCAAGCTGAATGATGCGGAGAAAAAGGCCGAACGCCTGACCGTGCGGTTCCTCCCCGGAGAATTGAACGAACTTTCGGCACAAGCAGATATGAGCGGGTTGAGCCTGTCAGAACTAATCCGCAGGAAAGCATTGAAATTGCACGTCGTTCCTGCCACAGATATGAAGACTCTTTCCGAGCTGCGAAGGATCGGTGGACTGATAAAGCATCTGTTCAACGAAACAAACGGGCTCTATCGTCAAAAGACCGCCGCGCTTCTGGACGAGCTTCATGCCGCAGTCGTTCGTGTGGGCCGAAAGCGAGAGGATTGATAATGGTTATCGCGAAGATCATTCCCAGAAAACACGGATCGGGCAGATTCAAAGATTCGGTGAACTACAACCTTGGGCTTTCACGGAACGACACGGACAAAGTAGAGTACGTGAACACTCTCAATATTTTTGCTCCCGAGGTTGCTGTAGCGGAAATGGAGGCCCTCGCCTTAGAAAATACCCGGTCCGCAGATCCCGTATTCAACTGTATTCTCTCATGGCGTGAGCACGAGATCCCCACGAGAGAACAGACGGATGAAGCTGTAGGGATTGTTTTAAAAGAGTTGGGTCTTGAAGAGTGTTTGACGCATTACGCCCTGCACCGCAACACAGAAAATTTGCACCTTCATGTTTGCGTGAATCGGATCGACCCGGAGACGTACAAAGCACGGGACCCAGCGCACGGCTGGACGAAAAAAGCCCTCGAAAAAGCGGCTCGGAAGATCGAGATAGCTCAAGGCTGGGAAATTGAGCGTACCGGGCGCTACATCGTGACAGAGAACGGGGAAATACTGGAAAAAGCCCGTGAAGACGAGAAAATAAAACTTTCTCAAACGGCCCGCGACATTGAGGCACATACAGGAGAAAAGAGCGCCGAACGGATCGGGCAGGAAGCAGCCGCGCCAATTATCCGAAACGCGCAGAGCTGGGAAGAGCTTCATATTTGCCTTGCCGAACAGGGTATTGCGTTCGAGTGTAAAGGCAGCGGCGCGGTCCTCCATGTCGGCGAAACGGTCATCAAAGCTTCTCAGGCAGGGCGTGACATCAGTCTATCGAAGCTCGAAAAAAGATTGGGCGCGTACCGGGATCGGGACACCTTCGTTCTTCTCCATCCCGCACGCCCGGAAGCCGTCGAGCGCGTGGCGGCGGCTCCAAAAGTGAAGGGTTCCTGGGAAGAGTATCGGAAAGCGAAAGCCAAATATCATGCGGCCAAAAAAGACGCCCTTTCCGAGTTGCAAAAATGGCAAGGAACAGAGCGCAAAATTCTGATCGGGAGTCAGCGTGAAGAGCGTGTATCTCTTTTCCGTGTGTCATGGCAGGGGAAAGGCGCGGAACTCAATCAACGCCGTAGCCTCATGGCCGCGAAACAGCAGAGGGAAAAACTGGACCTTCGGGACCGTCAGAAAGAAGAGCGTGAGAAGCTAAAGAAACGCTTTCCTCATCAATTCCCGAGCTTCAAGACGTGGCTCTCGTTGGATGATGACCCGGAACTTTCGGCGCTGTATCGCTATCCCGGTCAGTTCGTTCTTTTTGCCGGTGGAGGCGAAGGCACTCCTGCCGGAGAAAGAAATTTCGACCTGCGGGATTATTTTCCAGTCTTCGGCGAAAGACGCGGCGGGGTGATGTATCGACGAAACGGCAGCAAAAGGAATACCGCGGACTTCATCGACTACGGCAAAAAAATTGTGGTCTCAGACAAGCTGGACAAATTCGGCGTACTTGCGGCGCTCCAGCTTGCGTCTCAGAAATGGGGAACGGTACAACTCAGTGGGTCGGAAGAATACAAACGGCTTTGCGTCCAGTTGGCGACAAAGCACAACATCAAGCTCGCCAACCCGGAACTGAAAGCGGAAATCGAGGCGGCACGAAAGAGCGATGCGGCGAGAATAAACCCAGAGGTCGGGCAGCGTGTGACCTTCCGCGTACATAATAGTGAAACAAAGTTGACCGGGAAAGTCGTCGCCATTGACAGAGAAACAGGGACGGTAACATTGCGTGCTGGAAGGCTGACCGTTCCGGTAATAACCGCCAAAGGATATTTTACCGAAGCCGTGCCGCTTGAAAAAACTCATACAAAAGAGTACGCCTGCGAACGCGCGAAAACATACGTTGGAGAAAACGGCTTCGTGTTTTTCGCGCGAGGCGAAGGGATATACCGAGGCCCGATCATGGAAGCAACCCCGACATACGTGATTCAAAAAACGGGCGAGGATACGATGACCTTGCACCGACGAACAGACTTGAAGAGCTTTGATGAAAAGCTACTGGGCAATCAGGATGTCGTCATTCGGAAAGCGGTGGGTATGGGGATCGTTTGTATTGAACCTCGGCCGATTGAAAAAGGGAAGGATAAAGGGTGGGGAAGATGAAAGGGCGAAATCGACTTTTTGAAATGCTTGGAATGCGTCTGGAAACTTTTTTCGAACGACGTGAGGAATGCACCTCGAATGGTGGACAGCGTATTAGGAACGACACAGGGAATGCACCTCGAATGGCGCGCGACGCATTTGGAAGGCATGGGAAATATATCTGGAATTTTGGTGGGAATGCGCTTGGACAGCCCTGGAACGAGCCAAAGCACATGGGCTTCTCGCCCTCCGCGCAGGAGCAGGCAGACCTCCGAGAGAAGCAGAGCGCCGATTGGAGGTTTGGAATCAGACGCAAAACACCCGAAGGGTTTTTGTCGGCTGATTCCCTGCCTGTCCCGACACAGACCGTACCCCAGGGGGCAGTAACGTGGCCGAAAAGGGGCTTTATGTGGCCGGAGGCGGACATAACGGGGCGCAAAAAAGGCCGTTACGTTGACAAGTGGCCGTTAAATGGCCGTATGGGGGCTATTCTGTGGCCGAGTGCAGCAAAGTGGCTCGAAAAAAGCCGTTGAATGGTCAATCGGACGTAAAAAGGCCCCAACGTGGCCTGAAATTGGTCATTTTGAAAATATTCGAGTATCCGAAAGCGAGGCGGAAATATGGGCGATTTGAACGACACAAAACTGCCAAACGCGTTGGCTGATATCAGGGAGACGGAACAGCCCGGCAGAAGGGGCGGCGCGTTTTACT
>JAISWV010000339.1 GCA_031270755.1 Synergistaceae bacterium | reverse complement strand
TATTACGGAGACCCGGATTCCACGGTAGCAGCTGTTTTTGTCCGCTCGTTGGGCGAGTTTGCATGCAGTTTGATTTTTATCCAAGATGAAGAAGATTCCGCATTGATGGTGGATCTTTTGCTGCGGGAACAATTTGGAGACTCTCTTCCAAAGGATTTGGAGCAGGAGATGCTGGACAGTGCCCTGTCTGAGGTAGGCAATATCATTTTGAGTTCGTTTCTGAACGCCATCAACATGCTGATCGGAACGCGGCATCAAATTTCCGTCCCGGGTGTCGCTCATGACATGTTGGCCTCTATTTTGGATGTGGTGGCTTCTATTTTTGGACAGATGGGAGATATGGCCCTGGTCGTCAATACAGAACTTCGAATCGCGGGAGCCGAGAAGGGCAACAGGAAAATTTCCGGCAATATTGTCATGTTGCCGGACCCCAACGCCCTCGAGCTTCTTTTGAGAAAGCTGCAGGTACTGTAGATATGGAAAATGCCTATCATGTGGGTATGGCCGACCTTATCGTGGTCAGCGCTCCGGCGAAGTTGATAACTCTTGGATTGGGGTCCTGCATTGGGTTGGTTATTTTCGACTCTGTTGCGAAGATCGCAGGTATGGCCCATATTATGCTGCCTGACAGCCGTGGGATCAAAGCGGCTGAAAAAGTGGGGAAGTTTGCGGACACCGCCGTTCCCAGCGTTATAGACGAGATGATCAAAAAGGGCGCCTCGAAAGCCCGGATGAAGGCGAAGATCGCGGGCGGCGCTCAGATGTTTGCCGTGCCGGACGTCGCCACCGACTTTTTATCCGTAGGCTCGCGCAATGTCAAAGAGACGACGGCCATGTTGACGAAAGCGGGGATTCCTCTGGTGGCATCCGACACGGGAGGAAACAAAGGCAGGACGGTGGAGTTTTCGACGACGACATGGATGTTGACAATCAAAACGCTGGGTAAGGGTAAAACGGAAATATAGGCGGGAGGGACAATCCTTGGGGCTTGAGATACCTGATGCCGAACTTTGGCGCGAATACGGCAAGAACCCGACGGCGGAGCACAAGGAACGCATTGTACAAAGATACCTCCCTCTCATAAAATATGTGGTCGGCAGAATGGCGGTTTCCGCACCTTCAGGGCTCGATTTCGAAGATCTTTTGAGTTTTGGGGTTTTTGGTCTGCTGGACGCCGTCGAGAGATTTGACATTTCCAAGGGTTTTTCCTTCCAGACTTTCGCGGTGCCGCGGATCCGCGGGGCAGTTCTCGACGAATTGCGCAAATATGACTGGATCTCCAGAACAGGCCGCGAAAAATTGCAAAAATTGAACAGAGCCATCGAAAAGGTGCTGCAGGACAGAGGCAAACTGCATGACGAATGGGTTATGCGGGAAATGGGTGTCGACGAAAAAGTTTATCGGGAGACCTTGGAGCTGGCCAGCCGCAGTTACATCGTCTCCCTGGACGAAGTCGTCGCTCTGGAGGACAGCGACGTAAATCTCGAGGGGGTTCTCGCCGGCGACGAGGATGAAGTCACTTCGGCGCTGGAGAACCAAGACGAAATCGATCGTATTTCGCAAGCGCTTTTGCAATTGCCGGAGCGGGAAATGCAGGTGATTTCCTTTTATTATTATGAAGGATTGACCTTGAAAGAAATAGGCCGCATACTGGGCGTGACGGAATCGCGAGTCTCCCAAATCCACGGCAAGGCGATAACCGCACTCAGAGCCCTGATTACAAATTGAAACTCAGGAACAGAAAGGATGAGGGCGGTGGCGGGAGAAGGGATGTTGAAGATAGAAGCCGATTCGAAGGGAGTCTGGCTCTCGGCTTTGACCGACGATGTGACGGCGTCCGGGGTGAACGCTTTTTTGCGCGCCAAGGGAGTCCGTAAATACGACGCGAAAGCGGTGCAGGAATTTGTCAAGCAGAAGAACCGCACGCCTCAAAAAATCGCGGAACGCGACGATACAGAAGAAAAGGATGCGGTCATCGTCGTGCAATTGTCCAAAGACAGCATGTCCGCCTCCGTCAGCGTGGAGCCTCCTTTTTTTACAAAGCCCTGGCCGGGCAAAACAGAAATAGAAGAAGCGCTTGCGCGCCGGGACGTCGTTTTTGGAATCGACGAAGAAGCCGTGGAAAAGCTGGCGGCCTTGAGGCTTGCCGACGAACCGGTGACGGCGGCCCAGGGAACGCCTCCCCGGAACGGAAAGAACGCGTGGATCGAGGAACTGATCAACCCCGACCGAGCCCCGGAAATCGACCTGAACGTGCAAAAAATGGACCACAGAGCGAGGAGTGTTTTTGTCAATGTCCAGCAGGGGCAGGAAGTCGCCGTGAAACACCCGGCGACGGAAGGGGAGAACGGCAAGTCGGTTCTGGGAACGGTGATCGAGGCCCTTCCGGGCAAAGACACCACGTTTTCCATCGGCAGCGGGCTCGATGTCTCGGAGGACGGACTTCACCTCTTCGCGGCGATAAATGGACGCCTTCAACGCAAGGATAAAAAATTGTCGGTGGCGCCGGAACTGGAGGTCAAGGGCGATGTGGACTTCGGCGTGGGCAACATCGACTTCACGGGAAGCGTGAAAATTTTGGGCGCGGTCCGGGAGGGATTTCAGGTGGTGGCCTCCGGCAATATCGAGATCAAAGAGATGGTGGAGGGGGCCCGCGTGGAAAGCGCCGGCGATATCATCATCCTCGGCGGGGTGCGCGGGATGAATAAAGGGCGTATCATAGCCGGCGGCAAGGTCGTGGCGGGTTTTGCGGACCAAGCCTACATACGCAGCCGCGCGGACATAGAGATCAAAAACTCGGTGTTTCACAGCGACGTCGCGGCTCAGAACAACGTGACGGTGATGGGAGGGCAGAAATCTCAGATCGCGGGGGGAAAAATTCAAGCCGGGGTCGCGGTGATCTGCCACACTCTGGGCAGCGAAATGGGGACAAAGACGGAGGTCATCGTGGGCGTTCCGCCGGAACAGGCCGAGCGGCGCAAAGAGCTGCAGAGCATGATTGCCCAGCATACCGAAAATATCGATAAATTGGAAGCGAGCTTGGGGTTTTTGAAAAAACAGGAGCTGGCCGGGGCGTTGGATGATGGGAAACGCGCCGTCATGGTCACCGCGACCAAATCTAAATTCCAGCTGCAGTCGGCATTGAAGGCAATGGTCGACGAGCTGAAGGAAATAGAGGACCGCTTGGAGCTCATCAAGTCCAAGGGAATCGTTCGGGTCAAGGATATCTGCCACCCGGGTGTTATCGTTACAATCAGAGGAATGGCCTATGTGGTGCGGGAACCTTTCAAATACTCGTCTTTCGTCTTCGAGGGCGGGGAAATCCGTTTGAAGTCCTTCGACACCTAGGGTTTTTACGCAAAGGGTATTTGAGGAGGCGATGTCATGCTTCAACCCGTCAATCTCCAGCTCGCGCATTTCAATATCGAGCACAGCGCGCAAATTTCCAAAGATGCCATTGCTGCGGCCCAACAGACCGCTCAAGGGCAGGAAGCCGTTCAAGAGAGCGTGAAACGCACTCGGATGGTACAGGCCAACGTCGCCGCCGCAGAGTCCCAGAAAGTGAAACGTAAAACGGAAGACGACGAGCGGGAACGCCGCCGGGAAGAACATAAACGCTCCTTCTCCCACTCCTTTTCCGTTGGATCGGATTCTTTTGAAGAAGGTCCCGAAATCGAGGCACAAACCGCAAAAAAGGACTCTCCGAAAGGGTTCGATTTTTACGCTTGAACCGAAAGCTTGTGTGAGACTACGGTTTTGGAGGTGTTTTCGTGGCGGTATCCAGTGGCAGTTTAGGTTACATCGTTGTGGACGGAGTCGAGGGACTTTTTCGCGGAGCTTCCTTGGTGGTGGATTTTCGAGGGATCCCCATGGATTTTCGTTATACGGATCCGATCAAACCCTCGCGCCTGGAGAAAATTTTGTATGGCAGCGCCCTGGAGGTGTATCTGCGGGAAGAGCTCATCTTGGAGAGCTTGATCGGCGCCATCGAGGTGAAGCCCACTCTTTGGGTTTGCAGGGAGGCCGATCTCCTGCTTCCTCTCAAAAACATCACGAAGGGAAAGGTGTTCTTTTTGGCGCCTTCCAGCCGTTCGCCCATGGATGCGGTCGGCAACGTGGAAAATACGGGAGAAAGCGGTGTCTATATGATTCAGGCCGATTCCGTCAGCGCACCGCTGCGCGTCGCGTTTCCCGAAAGCACGAAAGAAGACGAGATCAAGCAGACTGCCGGCGTGTTGGTCGAAGCCGCGAAGACAATGGAGCTGCTGGAGCCGTTCGGGCGTATTCAAAAAGCGTTCTCTTCTTTGGGAGAAGAATGACGACATAAAATTATAAATAGTGCAGAGGCCGTATCTTGATCACGCAAGACTTGAAGGACTATTTTTGCCGTCACTTTTTGGGACGGGTGGAAGTGAAACGCTTTTCTCTCGCGATAGCCCCTTCTCATGTTTTGTCCCTAAAGCGAACCGTTGAAACGCATCCGATCCGGACGCAGATGAAGGTGTCCGGGTCCGCTCTTTTGGTGTACAAAAATATCGCTTGTTCGAGCCGAGGATTCCGCTTCGCCGCGCAATTGATAAAAACCAAGGGAGCGAAGATCAGAAGGTATGCGAGAGGAGAGATGAGGGTGCGCACCCTCCCCAAACTGAAGCTGAAAGTTCGCGAGGGGATGAAACGCGCGGCGATTCTCCCTCAAGAACGAACCAACAGGCTGCAATGGCAGCTTGTACGCCCCAAAAAGGAAGGAGAAATGATCCTGGCTTGGTACGGTCCCGTGATCGAAGAAGCTGTCGTAAAACTGACGTTGAACAAGCAGCAAGGAACGCTTCTAATCTGGTATAATCCCCAGAGTAGGCGTTTCGATCCCAAAGGAATTTACCTTTACAGGCGTTTGGGTATCCACGGAAATTTCGAGTGGCGTTGGATGTGATTCGAGTTGATTTGATGAAACTTTGTGTGGATTTTTCGTGAACTTTCTGCCTTTAAAACAGAAAACGGAAGACGTTCGAGGCGGTTTAAAATATTATCGGGGGGTTCGTAATACTAATGGTTGAGGAGAAGAAGGTCGAAACTTCTTCGGTTCGGGTAGGAGACCTGGCGGAGTGTGTCGTAGAACAGATTATGCCGTATGGAGCATTTGTAAGACTTTCGACGGGACAGAAGGGGATGGTGCATATCTCCGAGCTGTCGTTCAATTTTGTCAAAAAAGTCGAAGATATCCTGACTTTGCAGCAAAACATCAAGGCCCGTATCATTAAAATCGACGAAAAAGGACGTATTGACCTTTCTTTGAAGAAAGTGGAAGAACGCCCTGTCGTTCAGATCCCGATTACAAAAGAAGACAAGGACAGTTTCGAAAAGAAAATGGCCTCTTTTTTGAAAGTGAGCGAGTCTAAAATAGCGGATCTCAACAGCAAAATGAACTCTTCGAAGTCGGGGAAGAAAAAATCGGGCGGGAACAAACCCAAAAATTAGGCAAGGAGAACGATGACTTTACACGTGATGCCGTTGGGGGGCAAACGCCTCCCCTTTTTTTATGAAAAACTGCGCCCTTCCGATTCCCTTTCCATTTCGAGACAGATGCAGGGGCGCAAATTCGACCCGGCCTTGATCCTGGGGACGGCAAACCGGTGTCGGTTCGGCTGTCCGCGCGTGATCGTCTGTTCTCCTTTACGAGCGCTGGCCCCCTTTCCCACTTCTTTCTGGCTGACGTGTCCTTGGCTCGTGCGCCGTGCCGGAGCCATCGAGGCCGCAGGCGGGGTGGGAGAGCTCGAGCGTTGGATAGAACGCCGCGCGCCGGTCGAATGGATCTCTTTCAACCTGGATCATCAACGCTTGCGGCTCGCTCTCTTGCCCGGAGCCGCTTTGAATTTTCTGCGCCGCCGCGTTCCCCGGGTTTTCCGGCGGCTTCGCAGCGGCGGCGTGGGAGGCATTCAATACGATAAAAAAAATCGCCGGGTTCATGTAAAATGTATTCATCTGCAGATAGCGTCTTGGCTGGCGCTGCGCCGCCACCCGGGAGAGCCGTGGCTCGAAGCGCAAAACGCGGGTCAAGACTGCCGCGGCAGTATGGAAAATTTGTGCGGACACCCAAGAGTCTGCAGGGCCCGGAACCGTGAGCCCGGTCTTGAAGATCACACGCTGCCCGAGAGTCGATGTCGGAATTTGAAAGAATATTGGTTGTGAACCGGGTAGGAGGTCGCTTATTAGTTGGGCGGCCGACTTCTCACACCACTTATCCCAAGAAATCCGGCATTACGATTATTAATCTCAAACCCTGATATCAAGGCTTTCTTCCTTCAAAATATCGGGATAATATTTGTTATACTCACGACCTAAAACATAAAACATTACCAAGTTGATTGCGCCAAGTTGATTGCGGCGAATTTTCGTTGATTGCGGGTGGATAATATCCACCCCTACATTGGACGGGGATTGCGCAGGTTCAATCTGGCACAACAATTCCCGACGTTTTCGTCCTTGTAGATTTCCTCAACGACAAGATCCGCCAGCACCCGTAGGGACGGATACCATCCGCCCGCTGGACCTTTGTCCAAAGAATTCTCGCTTTCTGGCAAATCGATCCTCTCGTGAGTATAGTTCAGTCCATACAGCCTCCTGATCATCACATCATCGTTTTCCAAAAACTGTTTTTACGATTCCCGTCAATAGGCGATATCAGACCGGGGTTGAGTATCACTTTTCTTCCATATCGACGGTCCAGTAGTTGCCGCCGCGCGGTACATCCAGCGTAAATTCCTTCGCTTTGTAACCTTCGGCACTAATCCGTATCTTTTTGTGTCCGGTACCGAGCTTCAGTTCTACAGTCCC
>JAISWV010000337.1 GCA_031270755.1 Synergistaceae bacterium | reverse complement strand
GAAGAGGGCATTGAGCTGATCGCCTCCGAAAATGTGGTGCACCCCGCCGTTTTGGCGGCCGCGGGGTCGGTGCTGACCAACAAGTACGCCGAAGGATATCCTCACGCCCGCTACTACGGCGGCTGCGAGGTGGTGGACGCAGCCGAAGACCTGGCACGGGAGCGGGCCAAGAAGCTTTTCGGATGCGACCACGTCAACGTTCAACCCCATTCCGGTTCCCAGGCCAACATGGCCGTTTATTTGGCGGCGCTCGAGCCCGGAGACACGATCCTCGCCATGAACCTGGCTCACGGCGGGCACCTGACCCACGGGTCGGCGGTGAACTTCTCGGGCAAGCTCTTCAACTTCGTCCACTACGGAGTGAGGAAAGAAGACGGCCGCATCGACATGGACGACGTGGAGAGAAAAGCGGAGGAGCACAAGCCTAAGATGATCGTCTGCGGGGCCAGCGCCTACCCCCGCGAGATCGACGCCGAGGCGTTCCACACGATTGCCGGGAAAACAGGGGCCCTTTTGATGTTCGACATCGCCCATATTGCGGGCCTCATAGCCGCGAAGCTCCACAAGAACCCCATGCCCTGGTGCGATTTCGTGACGACTACCACGCACAAGACGCTGCGCGGGCCCCGGGGCGGTATGGTCATGTGCAAAGCGGAGCACGCCAAGGCCCTGGATAAAATCGTTTTCCCAGGTATGCAAGGCGGCCCCCTGATGCACATCATCGCGGCCAAAGCCGTGGCGTTCAACCTGGCTCTGGAGCCGTCCTTCAAGGACTACCAGAAGCAGACCCTAGCCAACGCCAAGGCCCTGGCGGACGCTTTGACGGGATACGGCTTCGACCTTGTGTCCAAGGGAACGGACAACCACATGATGCTGATCGACCTGCGCAACAAGGACCTCACCGGCAAAATCATGGAGCACGCCCTGAACGAGGCGGGCCTGACCGTCAACAAGAACGCCGTGCCCTTCGACACGGAAAAACCCACGATCACCAGCGGAATCCGAATCGGCTCCCCCGCCGTGACGACCCGGGGCTTCAAAGAGCCGGAGATGAAACAGATCGCCGCCTGGATCGACCGTATCGCCAAAGACATCGAAAACAAGGCTCTTGGCGCTGCCGTAAAAGCCGAGGTCAAGGAGCTCTGCTCCAAGTTTCCCCTCTACCCGGAGCTCGCGTAAAAGTTGGGTGACTTTACATCGGAACCCTCGATCTGCATTTGCCGCGTTACGGCAGTCGCTGCGTTACAGTAGTCCCACGCCCAAAAACGCGACGCAAATGATGATCCCCGAAACGAACATATCCACAACGCAGTAGCCCATAATGTCCCTCGCGCCCAAACCGGCGATCCCCAGAGCGGGCAGGGCCCAGAAGGGCTGGATCATGTTGGTCCACGCGTCGCCCCAGGCGATGGACATGGCGGTGACGGCAGGGGGGATGCCCAGGGCCGCTCCGGCCGGCATCATGATGGGACCTTGGACCGCCCACTGTCCGCCTCCGGATGGAACGAAGATATTGACGATGCCGGCGCTCAAAAAGCTGAACACAGGGAAAGTCACGTTGTTGGAAATGGCTACGAAGCCGTTACTGATCACACCGGCAAGGGACAAACCGTTGGCGGGATTGGTGCCAACCATCATCCCCATGATTCCGGCGTAAAAGGGAAACTGCAGCAGGATCCCGCCGGCTCCCTTTACCGCTTGGTCGATGGCGCGCACGTAGCGAATGGGGGTTCCATGCAGCAGAATCCCCACCGTGAGGAAGACCAGGTTGACAATGTTCAGGTCCAAAGAAAACCCCTTTGCCCTGAAGTGGGAAACCAGAAAAACAAGGCCGAAAATCACCGCCACCAACGAGAAGAGCGGGCTGTTTTCGATCTTTTCCGCCGGGTTGACGGCAACGGTCCGAACGACCTCCTCCTCTTTCAAGAGGGAAAGGTCAAGCACCACGGTCTCGTCCTCCGACGGGTGCATCCAGGCGTTGACCAGGGGCAGCAGGACCAACAGCATCACGCAGATGAACAGATTGAAAGGGGCGAAGATAGTGGCCGACGTGGGGACCGATTCCGTCAGCACGCCACCCGTCTGAGAGGTGACGGCGGCCGTAACGTTGGCGATAGCCAGAGGAATGGAGCCCGAAAACCCTCCATGCCAGATCAAAAAACCGGAATACGCCGAGGCGATCAGGAGGCGGTAGTCCACTTTACGCCCCTGTTTCGCTATTTCCTTCGCGAGAATGGCCCCCACCACAAGCCCAAAGCCCCAGTTGATCCAACAGGCCACAACCGAGATCGCGGTGACGAAAACGATGCTGGAAAACGCCGTTTTGGGTATCCCGGCCCAAGCTTTGAGCAGTCTTTGCATGGGGGGCGAAATAGCCATTGCGTTGCCCAACACCAGAACCAAAGCCATCTGCATCGAAAAAGCGAGCAAGGACCACGCGCCGTTTCCCCAGTGGAGAACCATGGCAAGCGCGCCCTGCCCGGTCAAAGGAATGGCCAGCGCAAAAACGACGACGGTCAAAATGATACAAAAAAGAAAAGGATCTGGAAGGTACTTCTGCATCAACACAACACAACCATTTGTAAATTTTCTGAACATATGCCACCCTCCTCTAAATTTAGGGGCATCCTCTCGGCTCAGAAATCTGATTCGATTGAATGCCCCTGTTTCGACTTACCCGTTACTCGTTTTTACTCACCTCAATAAAACCTACAGGAAAACTCCTCTCAGCTTCACCACGTCGGCCACCCGCTGGATGGCGGCCATGAAAGCGGCCCGGCGCATATTGACCTTTCGGCTCTGCGAGTAGTCCCACACCCGCTTGAAGTTCCCCTTCATGATGTGGATCAGG
>JAISWV010000272.1 GCA_031270755.1 Synergistaceae bacterium | reverse complement strand
TAAACCATCGCCGGATGACATCGATTCGGCTTTACAGGCGGAATGGTCAATGACGAAATGAAACACCGGTTTTGCTTGACCATTCTGCTTGTTGGGCATGTATTCCGCTATGGAGCGCGCTGGGTCTTCTTGGTTAGAAGGAAGGGAAATATTTTGATGCAAGAAAATATTCCAGATATTCCAGATAAAGCTGAAGTCGTAGTCAGATACGTTCTTGAGCGCAATATGACCGAGAATCCTGACGCCTTGTGGCTTAGTTTCGAGGATGGCAGTTCTTGGAGCCGCGCTAGAGCGGTTGAGATCATGTATTGTATTGGGAATAAATTGAGGAAGGCGGGGATCAGGAAAGGCGACAGGGTTGTTTTAATTGCTCCGAACAATCAGACGTTTCTGCGCGGATGGTTAGGCTGCTGCGCCATAGGCGCGGTTATGGTTCCGTGCAACATCGGTTTTCGCGGGAAACTTTTTGAGAGAGTTTTTGAAATTTCGCGCCCGAAAGCGATCATCATCGATCCATCTTTGTTGTCTCTTCTCGACTCCCGAGACTCGGACGTTCCTATAGTGGATGTCCAGGACATCGAGGAAGTCAATTCCAAGGCTCCGGCGCTGAATAGTCCCATTGAGACCTATGATACACATGCCATCTATATGACTTCAGGCACGACGGGACAATCGAAAGGAGTTATCCAAACTTATCTGCAGCTCTATGTCCATCTCGTATGCATGGGAGCGCGTATAGGATTGACCAAGGACGATGTGTGGCTGGTCGATTTGCCTTTGTTTCACACGGGCGCAATGAATATTTTGACCAGTACGCTGGCAACTCGGTCGAGGGCAGTGATTCGCCTGCAGCCAAACCTCAATGAGTATTGGAGAGTGGCGTACGAAACCGGAGTAACGACTTGCCTTATCGTGTCATCAATGGTCAAATATCTTCTTGCGCGTCCGAGAGACGAATACGAACGGCGGCATATCGTCAGAATTGCCGTATGCTCTCCTCTGCCGCCAGATCCCGATGTTTTTGCTCAAAGGTTTGGCGTCCAATCCGTAGTTACCGTATGGGGGATGACGGAGTGCGGCATGACCGTTCTGCCGCCTGAGATTCCCATGAAGAAAGGGAGCTGCGGGGTTGCACGGCAAGGCATTACGATATTGATTGCGGATGAACACGATATGCCCGTGCGTAGGGGAACAAAGGGGCATGCTTTGGTTCGGCATGAATGGCCGTGGGCAATCACCCCTGGTTACTTTGAGGATCCTCAGGCGACCGCCGCCGCATGGCGCAATGGCTGGTTCCATACCGGTGATTTGGCGAGACAGGATTCCGAAGGCTATTATTTTTTTGAAAGCCGGGAAAAGGACATGTTTAGACGACGCGGCGAAAACGTATCCTGCAACGAAGTCGAAAGCGCCGTCGCAAACTTTCCACATATTGCGGAGGTCGCCTGCGTTCCCTGTGAGGAAACTACATATGGGAGTGAGGAAGCCAAGGTATTTGTCGTTCCGGAAGCAGGACGTGACATTCAGCCAGAAACCCTCTTCCTTTATTGTGTCGAGCACATGCCTCATTTCATGGTTCCGAGATACATCGAAATTGTCGACAGTCTTCCGAAAGGACCGACTCAAAAGGTTCATAAATCTGAATTGCGGATGCGCCGCAACAACGAGTCCACATGGGATTGCGTAAAAGAAGGTTTTCTTGTCAAAAAGAGTGGTCTGATTTCAAAGCGCGGAACGAAAGACGCTGTGCTTGTTTCTTCACCGCACCGCAAAGCACGTCCAGAAGATGATATCTGGCCGAATTGATTGAATGAGGAGCGTGTTACCAGTGGAAAAAAAGAAGATGCACTATGCATGGTGGATTCTCATTAGCGCAGGTGTCTTATCATTTGGTCTTGCCGGCGCAATATACCAATGCCTCGGGATATTCTACAATCCCGTGTGCGAGGAGTTGGGCATCGCGAGGAGCGCGTTTACGCTCCATGTCAGTTTTATATGGATTGTAATGATCTTTACGCTGCCCTTCGCCGGAAAACTAATGTCGAGAAAAAACGCGAAATGGTATCTGTTTTGCAGCGTCGCGGTCCTGTGCGCGTCGTTCGCGGCTATGTCGCAGTTTACAAATGTCTATCAATGGTATATCGGCGCCGTGATGATGGGGCTCTCCAGCTCCGTCTGCCTGTACCTACCCGTCCCGATGCTCATCAACAACTGGTTCAAGAAAAAAGTCGGCATGGCTATGGGCATAGCTCTCGCCATGTCCGGGGTCGGAGGCGCCATCTTCAACCCGCTAGGCGCCTGGGTAATTCAGAATTACGGGTGGAGAAGCGCATATCTCTTAATAGGGAGTTGTGCCGCAGTGATAACCCTGCCGTTTATTTTATTCGCCGTGTATTTCAAGCCATCCGAAAAAAATCTGAAGAAATATGGCGAAGACGATGAGTTTGTGACCGCGAAAGCCAGTACGCCGGTGGAATTGACTGGGCTTACGTCCGGGGAGGCGCTCAAAAAATCGGCCTTCTATTTCACAGTGCTGTTTTCTGGGTTGCTTATCATGGGTGTTTCAGTATCGTCGTTTTTGCCCAGCTATGTAGTCTCGATCGGTCTTCCCGCAGTGACCGGGGGATTCACGCTTTCCGTGGTGGCGATCGGCGCCATTTTCGGTAAGATCGCGCTCGGAAATATGAATGATAGGCTGGGTGTCTTCAAAACGACCACGATCGGGACGATTATGGGCTGTGTCGGGCTTGTCACGATATTGTTCGGCGGCGCTAAAATTCCACTCTTGTACGCCGGTTCGATTTTGTTCGGTTGCTCAGTTTTCGCGATGTTTACCGTAGAGGTTCCGATGATCGTTCGGCACTTCTTCGGGCAAAAGGGATACGGTGCGATTTATTCGTTTGTCCAGTCGCCGACAACGCTCTGTCAGGCTGTGGTCATGCCTGTTTACGGCATTGTTTACGACAAAACCAATTCTTATGCGAATTGTTTGATTGTCTCCATTGCCTTCGTGGCAGTCTCGTTTGTTATGTTCCTGATGGCAAGCGCCACTGGAAAGAATCTGTACGAGAAGAAAGAAACCGCCTGATGGTAAGGCTGAGAACACATCTCAAAAACGATTACTTTCGTTTGATCAAAATAACGAGGTGTAAATGAATATGAAAATCATGGTATGCGTGAAACAGGTCCCGGATACAGAGATGATCAAAGTGGATCCCGTGACCGGGAGTCTTATAAGGGAAGGCGTGCCCAGCATCATAAATCCCTTCGATCTCAACGCGCTCGAGGCGGCGTTACAGCTCAGGGGGGAATACGGCGGCAACGTCGCCGCCGTGTGCATGGGCCCCCCGCAGGCGGAGGAGGCGCTGCGGGACTGTCTCGCAATGGGAGCGGACAGCGCTGTCCTCATCAGTGACCGAGTCTTCAAGGATTCGGACACTTTGGCGACAAGCTACGTTCTATCGCTTGCGGCGCGCCAATTCGGGCCTTTCGATCTCATCTTGTGCGGCAAGCATTCCCTTGACGGAGAAACAGGGCAGGTTGGACCGCAGATCGCGGAATTTCTAGGCTGGAATCAGGTCACATACGTGTCGAAGATGACTCGAACAGAAGAAGGGTTTGTAATAGACAGGGAGATGGAGGGCGGAATCGAAAAGGTAATGACGCGGACGCCAATCGTCTGCACAGTCACGAAGACGCATTACGAGCCGCGCAAGGCGACGATGAAGGGAAAACTCATGGCAAAGAAGGCCCATGTCGAGACCGTGGATTCGAAGACACTCAATGGTCTTGATACCGGTCGGATCGGTCTTGTCGGTTCTCCTACGAGCGTCGCGAAGTCCTTCGTGCCGCCGGACGGCGAACCCGGTACGGTGATCGAGGAGCCGACCGCTGTGGAAAGCGCTGCGAAACTGATTAAATTATTGACTAAAGCCGAGGCCATATAGGTAGGAAGTATGAAACTAAGTTTAAGTTTCATTCAGTTTTGTGCCTTGCGGAAAGGAATGGTCATTATTCATGGTAAAGACTGATTATAAGAACATCTGGGTGTATGTGGAGCAAAAAGGCGGCGAGATCGAAAGCGTGTCTCTGGAACTCTGCTCCGAAGGGCGTAAACTGGCCGATTCGTGCGGCGAGCGGTTAGTCGCCGTCGTTATCGGCGCGCAAACCGACACGGCGTGCTCTTCTGTGGAGGAGACGGGGGTCGACGAGATCATCTATGTAAAAGGCGACGAGTACGCGAACTACACGACCGATCCATACGTTATCGCCATGACGAAACTATGTGAGAAATATAAGCCTTCGGCTGTGCTGATCGGCGCAACGAGCAACGGCCGTGATTTAGCGCCGCGCCTAGCGGCGAGGTTACGCACCGGCTCGACTGCGGACGCGACCGAGATCATCTTCAATCCGGAGACAGAGGACATTGACTGGACGAAACCGTCCTTTGGCGGGAACCTGATGGCGACCATTGTCTGCAACAAGACGAGACCTCAGATCGGGACAGTACGCCCGGCGACATTCAAAAGAGCGTTCCCGGGTAAAAAATCCGATTTGATACTGACAAGAGAAGACATATCGGTTCCATCGGAAGAGATAAGGACGCGAGTGCTCGAGTTTATAAAAGACGAAGGAGATGACGGAAGCAAGATTGAGGAGGCCGATGTGGTCATTTGCGTCGGGGCTGGGCTGAAATCAATGGACCAGATCAGCCCGTTCCAGGAATTGGCGGATTTGCTAGGCGGCATGATCGGAGTCACCAGACCCCTTGTGGATAAAGGTTTTTATACCGTCAAACGTCAAGTAGGACAGTCTGGAAAGATCATCGGCCCCAAGTTGTATATCGGCTTCGGCATTTCCGGCGCGATCCAACACACGGCTGGCATCACATCGTCGGAGGTAATCGTCGCGGTCAACAACAACCCGAACGCCAAGATCTTCGGGTGTGCCCATTACGCGGTCGTGGGCGATATGTTCGAGGTGGCCAGCGCGTTGGTGGAAGAGCTGAAGGCGCGCAGGAACGGAAAATCTTGAAGGAGGCTGGGAAGGCAGATGTCTGACGACAAATTCGACGTCATAGTGGTCGGCGGTGGAATCGCTGGCACAGTAGCTAGCTATTTGCTAGCTAAAGAGGGATTGTCGGTCGTTCTGGTGGAGCGCGGCAATTTTTGTGGGTCCAAAAACATGACCGGAGGGCGACTTTATGCATACAGCCTCGAAGAAGTTATGCCCGGCTTTGCAAATGAGGCGCCGGTAGAACGTAAAGTGTTCAAAGAAAGAATCAGTCTGCTGACAATGGACCAATCCGTAACCCTCGATGTACGTTCACCGAAATTCGCGGAAAGCGGCAACGATTCATACGTGGTCTTGCGCAGTTCTTTTGATCGCTGGCTTGGAGAAAAGGCCGAAAGCGAGGGCGCGATGATCGTAGCGGGTTATCGCGTCGACGACTTGATCGTTCGGGACGACAAGGTATGCGGCATCATCAGCAACGGTGAGGAGATGGATGCCGACGTCGTCGTACTCGCGGACGGAGTGAACTCACTGCTCGCTGAAAAATTGGGGATGAAAAAACCTCTTCGGCCCGAGCACGTCGCGGTCGGAGTGAAAGAAGTCATCCAACTGACCAGAGGGGAAATCGACGAGAGGTTCGGATTGAGCGGAGACGAGGGATGCGCTTGGTCTTTTTTTGGCGCGAATACGGACGGGATACAGGGCGGCGGGTTCCTTTACACAAACAAAGATTCCATTTCCATCGGGCTGACATGCAATCTGCAAAAGCTTTCGGAAGGCAGCAAGCCGCTTATGCAGCTAATGAACGATTTCCAAAGCCATCCTGTCGTGGCACCTTTGGTAAAGGGCGGCAATCTGATCGAATACTCTGCCCACCTGGAGCCGGAAGCAGGAGCAAAAATGATTCCACAACTGTATGGGAATGGTGTCCTGGTAATCGGAGACGCTGCCGGGCTCACGTTAAATCTCGGTCATAAGGTGAGGGGTATGGACCTCGCGGTGATATCCGCACAATGTGCGGCGCAAGCGATCCTCGAGGCCAAGAGCAGGGAGGATTTCACCGCGTCGTCTCTTCGCAAATACAAGGATCTTCTGGACGTAAGTTCCGCTATACAGAATATCGAAGCGCGTGACAAATATTTGGAATTTATGGAAAATCCGCTGCTCTATAACGCGTACCCACTGATGATCGTCGATATGCTTGCCAGACTCTTCGTCGTGAAAGGCGGGCGAGCGCAGACGATATTTGACGATATCCTGAAGAATATTGAGGCGCTCGGAAAGAATCAGATCGAAAACGATTTTAAGGCGGTGAAAAAGCTGTGACTATGTCAATCGATGAAAAACTCGGCGTGGATAAAATCATCGTCGACGAGGAAAACGCTCATATCATAATCGACAAACAATATTCGGATGACGCTGAGAAACGAAAGCTGATTAAAATTTGCCCGGCTGGACTTTATAAGATGGAAGAGGACGGGGGCGGAAACTTGACGTTCGATTACATCGGCTGTCTCGAATGCGGCGCGTGCCGGGCAATCAGCCTGGGAAAAGTTGTTTCAGGGTGGAATCACCCCGCTGGCGCTATGGGAGTCGAATACAGAATGGGTTGAATCCGGCCAAACCGCAGGGCATCTCGTCCAATGCTTCCCGGCATCGCGGCATTTTGGCCAATGCCAATTCGATCTCAACCGAGCGTTGAAATCACGCTCAGGGACGCGCGGACATATCTTTCAACTTATCCCCGCAAAGACGACGGCGACACCGTCCGGAAGGCAGAGGAGGTAAAGCTCGTTCCACCGCAAAATATATTGCAACGCTGCGAAGGACGCCGCAGTCACCACGGCCCCCACTCGAAAAACGATCCTGTTTCCTTTCAACCCGCCCCAAACAAGAGCAAAGAGCCCTTCCGCTCCCCAGGCGAGCGCCACTCCCTCCACTGGCAGGCTCAAGGGCATGGCGAGGTTGCCGAAAAAGGCGCCCATGATCAAGCAGATTTTCACGAGCCGGCGATACCACTCCGGGACCTGGGAGGGCCTGGCGTCGAGCCGGCCGAACCGATAGTGAAAGAAATACCCCAACCCCACGTAAAAGACGCCGAGAGCGTAGGTGGTGACGGCGGCGAGATCGCCGAGATGCCAAACCAACGGAAATTGAAGCGAGCAAAACGCCACGGGCGTCCCAATCGACAGGATCACATCGGCTGTCCTGCCCATCGAAAAATCGCCCCGCAGGATTTGACGGGCCTCTCACCAGAGCTGAAGCGAACGTTCTCGCCGCGTCATAAGATTTCCCCGTGGTGTTTTCGGAGCTCGAAACGGTCGTGCGCGCCGCTGTTCCGGCGGTCTGATAAATTTGATAAATTTTCGTTTGGGTCCAGGTGTACTGAAAGAGAAAACTGAGGCCCACCTGAGATATTATAGCCATTTTGCGCTCACAATTTGTTCTTGACATGGGTTTCGTAATATAATATATGAAAGATTTAAATATCTTCAATTTCGGGAGGTGCGTGGATGAAGCTCTTGACGGGCGGCAAAATCATTTTGAGCGACCGGATTCTCGAACATCACGCCCTCCTCTTCACGGACAAAATTCTGTCCTGCCTGCCGGAAACACCGGAAGACCGGACCGCCGGTATCGACGCGGAACGGATCGGCGTAGACGGCGCTTATATATCTCCGGGCTTTATCGACGTCCACGTCAATGGGGCGGGGGGGGCGGACACCATGGACGCCACGGACGAGTCCATGGAAGCGTTCAGCAAATGCTTGGCGGAGCACGGCGTCACGGCGTTTTTCCCGACCTCCGTCACAACGTCGAGGGAGCGTTTGAACGCCGCGGCCGCAAACGTCAGGCGCGCTATGGGGCGAAAAATGCCCGGCGCGGCGGTGCTGGGACTCCATTTGGAGGGGCCGTGGATCGACGCCGGCCGCAAGGGCGCTCATCCGCGGGAGCACATCGAGACGAAACCCGACGCGGATTGGGTCTCGAAGTGGTCCGACGTCATTCGCACGGTGACGTTTTCCCCAAAGCTCGATCCCTGCCACGTCTTTTTGAAGAGCCTCCTTGATCTGGCGATTGTCCCATCCCTGGGGCACACGGACGCGAGTTTCGAGGAGGGCATGGCGGCCGTGGCGGCGGGCGCGAAGTCGATAACGCACCTTTTCAACGCGCAAAATCCTCTGCACCACCGCGCGCCGGGGATGATCGGCGTGGCGCTCTGCTCTTCCGCCATGTGCGAACTCATCGCCGACGGCGTTCACGTACGTCCCGAACTTTTCGAGCCGCTCTGCAAAGCGGTCGGAACCGACAGGCTGATGATCGTCACGGACTCCATGCGCGCGGCGGGCCTGCCGGACGGGGAATACGATTTCGCCGACCGCAAGGCGCGGGTAACAGACGGCGTGCCGCGCCTGGCGGACGGTACTCTCGCCGGAAGCGCCCTCTGTATGGACAGGGGCGTTTTGAACGTCTGGCGCGCCACGGGACGGCCTTTGACCGACGTCGTAAAACTGGCCTCGGCCAACCCCGCCAGGCTCCACGGGCTCGAAACGCGCAAGGGCTCTCTCGCTCCCGGCTGTGACGCCGATATCGCCTGTTTCGACGACGAACTGGAGATACGGATGACGTTTGTCGGGGGAGCGCTGGTTTACGAGCGAAGCAGAGGACCGCTATGAGGATCATAAGAGCGAAAGACTATAGCGATATGAGCCGCAAGGCCGCGAACGTGCTCAGCGCGCAGGTCATTTTAAAGCCTAACAGCGTTTTGGGGCTGTCGACGGGGTCCTCCCCCGTAGGAGTCTACCGGCAGCTCGTGGAATGGTACAAAAAGGGCGATTTGGATTTTTCCTCTGCAATCACCGTCAATCTTGACGAATACTGCGGCCTTGCGCCGGACGCCCCCCAAAGCTACCGCTGTTTCATGAACGGGAACCTGTTCGATCACGTCAACGTCAGACGGGAAAACATCCACATTCCAAACGGCATGGAGGCGGACGCGGAAAAGGAATGCGCCCGCTACGAAGCCCTGCTGGAGCGGCTTTCCGGTATAGACATGCAGCTTCTCGGCATAGGGCGCAACGGTCACATCGGTTTCAACGAGCCGGGCACCGCTTTCGAAACCTCCACCCACCGCGTTGCCCTAACGGAAAGCACGATCGCCGCGAACAAGCATTTTTTTGAAGACGAAAACGACGTCCCGCGCCACGCCTACACCATGGGGATTCGTTCCATCATGCAGGCCGCGCGCATTCTTCTCATTGCCTCCGGAAAAGAGAAAGCTCAGATTGTAAAAGAAGCCTTCACCGGCGCGGTGACTCCCCTGGTACCCGCCTCGGTGCTGCAGCTTCACAACAACGTGACCCTCGTGGGCGACGAGGACGCGCTGTCGCTGCTATGAGAAACAGGCGGCCGAAAAAACAACTCGATGAGCGGAGCGGCTTGATTTTAAAGGTAAGATATGTCACAATGACAAACCAGATTGAGCCGGTTAAATTAAATTTTAAATTGACGATAAATTGATGTGTCTATTGAGACGAGAGAGAGGACACATGTGGCGTTCATAGGGCAAAGGCCGTGTGAAAAGCTGCATGTGTTTTTTTATGTAAAAATTTTATGCGGCAGGAGTTCTCGAAAGACAGGATTTTCACATCTGGCTTCGTTCTTCGTTGTACAAGGGGGAATAGGGTGTGTCTTATGCGTGTGTTTCATGGGATTTCATCGAGAAGTTTGCGGTCGACGTTTTTTGCGGTTACGGAGTCCCTCGGGGTGACGCGGCGGTCTGCGCGGACGTGTTGCTGGAATCGGACCGGCGAGGAATAGAGTCTCACGGCTTGAACCGTTTGAAGCCAATATACCTCGATCGCATCAAAGAAAAAATTCAAAACCCGATCACAAATTTCGAAGTCGTGAAAGAGGGTACCACCACCGCCGTGGTGGACGGACACGATGGAATGGGGCAGGTCATCGCCACGAAATCCATGAGCCTCGCCATCGAGAAGGCCAAAAAATTCGGGATGGGCATGGTGGCGGTCAGAAATTCCACGCATTACGGCATCGCGGGGTACTATACCGGCATGGCGTCCCAAAACGGATGTATCGGGATTTCGGGAACCAACGCCCGTCCTTCCATAGCTCCCACTTTTGGCGTCGAGAACATGCTGGGCACCAATCCTCTGGCGTTCGGAATCCCCACGGACGAGCCCTTCGATTTCAGCTTGGATTGCGCCACCTCCATCATACAAAGAGGGAAGATCGAAACCTTGGCTCGAAAGGGCTTACCCACGCCCTCAGGAACGGTCATCGGCGAAGATGGTCTTTCCTTGACCGATTCGGAGCCAATACTCGCCGCTTTGCTGAAGGGAAAAGCCGCACTGACGCCTCTCGGCGGACTTGGAGAAGAACTCGCCGGTTACAAAGGGTTCGGTTACGCGACAGTCGTGGAAATTTTTTCCGCCGCGCTGCAGGGGGGGAGCTTCTTGAAGCAGCTCAACGGCATCGACCCCGACGGGACCAAACGCTCTTATCACCTGGGGCATTTTTTCATTGCCATTGACGTGGAGGCCTTTCTTCCTCTGGAAACGTTTAAAAAAACCGTGGGGGATATCCTGAGAGCCCTTCGAGCATCGAAAAAAGCTCCCGGAGCGGAGCGTATCTACACCGCGGGGGAGAAGGAATACCTCGTGCGGCTTGAACGCGAAGACACGGGCGTTCCCGTGAACGATTCCGTGCAGAAAGAATTGATCTCCGTGCGAGACGAATTGGGGCTTGCCCAATATCGGTTCCCGTTCGAGTGACTTTCGACACTTAAAACGAGGTGGACTATGCACAAGAAAACAGACAACGACTGCATTGCGGCATTGGATCAGGGGACGACCAGCACTCGTTGTATTTTGTTCGGCAGAGAAGGGCTTCCTGTCGTTTCTCACTCTGGAGGACCGGCGGCTCACCAACAAGAACACGCGCAAATTTATCCTCACCCCGGCTGGGTCGAACACGACGCCAACGAAATATGGTTTTGCGCGCAAAACGTGATTCGCGAGGCGATGGAGAAGGCGTTTTCGACATCTTCCGCACGTCCGGCGGCTATCGGTATCACAAACCAGCGGGAAACCGTGGTTGTGTGGGATCGCAAGACGGGCGAACCCGTCTACAACGCCATCGTATGGCAATGTATGCGGACACAGGATTTTTGCGCCGAGTGGAGCAAAATGAAGGGATGGGAGCAATCTGCCGTCGGTTGCGGAAAGGCCAAGGATAAGACGGGACTCCTCGTCAACAATTATTTTTCGGGAACGAAGCTCAGATGGATACTGGAGAATGTGGAAGGCGCCAAAGACAAAGCGCACCGGGGCAATCTTTTGTTTGGCACGATAGACACGTGGCTCTTGTGGAACCTGACCGGAGGCGTCAAGGGGGGCATCCACGCCACGGATGTCACGAATGCCTCCCGAACGCTTCTCATGAACATAAAAACCTTGGATTGGGACGAAGAGATGCTGGATTTCCTCGGAATTCCGGTGAGCATGCTGCCTCAGATCGAACCTTCGAGCCACGTTTACGGAATGACCGCGAAAACCGCGGCTTTTGAGGGAGGCATTCCTGTTTCCGGCATTCTTGGGGACCAGCAGGCCGCGCTTTTCGGTCAGGCGTGTTTCGATCCGGGAATGGTGAAAAATACCTACGGAACAGGGCTTTTTATGCTCCTCAACACCGGGGACGTCTGCGCGTCTTCGCAAAACGGACTTCTGACGACACCCGCCTACAGTTTGGAAAAAGGACACTGCGTTTATGCCCTGGAGGGCTCCGTCGCCATGGGCGGAGCGACCGTCCAGTGGCTTCGGGACAACCTGCGGATGATCGACTCCGCCGAGGACAGCGAATATTTTGCGAACAAAGCCAAAGACTCGGCGGGGGTGTATTTCGTTCCCGCGTTTTCCGGGCTCTTCGCGCCCTATTGGGACATGAGCGCGAGGGGCGCCATCGTGGGGCTGACTCGTTACGTGCGAAAGGAGCAGCTGGTTTACGCCGCTTTGGAGAGCATTTGCTATCAGACTCGGGATGTCCTAGAGGCGATGCAGAAAGACTCCAACGTCCACGTGTCCGAGATGAAGGTGGACGGAGGCGCCGTGGCCAACGACACGTTGATGCAAATGCAGGCGGATATCGCAGGGAGCGGCGTCGTTCGCCCCATGTTCAAAGAAACCACGGCTTTGGGAGCAGCCTACGCGGCGGGACTTGCGGTTGGGTTCTGGGACTCCCTCGATACCCTCAGAGGTCTTTGGAAAAAAGACCGTACTTTTTCCCCGGCCATCACCCCGGAGGAACGGGAAGCGAAATACAAAAACTGGCGGAAAGCCATCGAAAAATCCAGGGGGTGGTTGGAAGAGGAATCGTGACACCGGCGTGACAGACCACCGCCTTTTATTGACGGCAACCTTCTTTAGTATGGGATAGTCGTTCAACTTAAAGGTTACGTTAGATATAGTGAATCAAGATGGAAAGCCTAAAGTTAGAATAGCTAAAAACAAGTGATTTGTTGTGTTTAGCTCTACATGATGTCACACTTCTCAAGTTGATTGACTATAATGCTAAATATAGCAACTTACTTGTTTTTAGCTGTTCTAACTTCAGGCTTTTATCTTGATTCACTATATAATCAATATGAAGGTCTTTTTGCTCCAACTTTCTCAAGAACTTTGAACTCTCAAAAACAGAAGGAGGTTTTCAGAATGGCTGTCCGGGAAGTCAGTTTTGCGTCCTACAACGGCAGGGATACCATCGAGGCATGGGTATACACACCCATTGTAAAGCCGCGGGCGATTGTTCAGGTTGTTCACGGGTTTGGGGAACACTCCAGGCGCTACCTCCGTATTGTCCAACGGATGCTGGACGCCGGTTTTGTCGTTTGCGCCGACGACCATGTCGGGCACGGCAAGACGGCGCTTGACGGAAACACTTGGGGAGACTATGGTGACAAGGGGTACAGAACCACCACGGAGGATGAAAACACGCTCCACGACTTGGTGGCTCAAGAATTTCCAAAGCTTCCCCACTTTATGTTCGGGCACAGCTGGGGCTCTATGATCACAAGAGATTACGCGGTGAACTACGGTGACAAATTGGCCGGGATCATTTTGTGCGGGACCGTGGATTTACTCGAAAACACTGCGGAGCTATGTGCCAAACTGAAAGCATTGGTGGACCAGGGGCAAGGCCGCGAAGTGAAGCCGGAATTTCTTGTCGATATGCTGGGCAGCTTTACAAAGCGTTACGAAAATGTAAAAACACCCACCGACTGGATCGCCACGGATGACAGGGTTGTCAATGACCATGCCACAGACCCCTTCAACAACTTTTCCAATCCTCCCAATGTCCAGGCGCTTTACGATTTCACTCAGTTGTGGGTGGACATCAGCAGCAAAGATTGGGCGGCTAAGGTGCCCGAGATGCCCATATATGTGATTGCCGGGGACCAGGATCCCGTTGGAAATTACGGCGAGGGCGTCTATAAAGTGGCGAATTGGCTGTGGGCCACCGGTAAAAAGCGGGTGAAGACTCGCATTTACTCGGGCTATCGCCATGAAATTCACAACGAGCCGGACATCCGTGACGAGGTGGAGGCGGGGGTGGTGGAATTCATCGCAGCCAATTTATAAACAGATTTTTCAACAGTGAATCAAGATAAAAAGCCTGAAGTGAGAATAGCTAAAAACAAGTAAGTTGCTATATTCAGCATTGTTCAACGTAACCTTTAAGTTGAACGGCTATATCGACAACTTGACTTGAGAGTTCGAAGTTCTCAAGAAAATTGGAGCAAAAAGGCCTCCAAATTGATTATATTCTTTGGTATGCCCATACTAAAGGATTGCCATCAATAAAAGGCCGATGACAAGCTTATACGATCGGAAAGCGAGGGGTTTTGAGATGTACAAAAAAAAGACAGGATTCTTTCTTTGCATTTCTCTGGTACTGGTTTTCTTGGGGGCGTTTTTCGCCCACCTCTACAACTCCAATTTCGGTCAGGTGAACGTCGTTCCCATCGACTACATCACGCAAGACGGCATCAAGATGCATGCGATTCTCTATATTCCCGACTCGGCGACGGACAAGGCCCCAGTCTCCGCTGTCGTGGCGTGTCATGGCTACAACAACACCGCGGAGGTTCAGGACATGAACAGCATCGAACTTTCCCGGCGCGGATTTGTCGTCATGGCTATCGACGCGTACTGGCACGGACTGTCGGGCGGAAGCAGCAGGAACATGATGAATTTGAACGCAGACGGCAGCAAAAGAGATATCGTCTACGACATGGGGACGTATTCGGCCTTGCAGTATTTGGGGACCCTTCCGTTCGTGGACAAGGAAAGCATCGGCATGGTAGGGCATTCGATGGGGTGCGCCACCATTCAATCCGGCGCTTTGCGTGCGTTCCGAGCCCACGAGAAGGATTCTTCCGTCGTCGTTCCCAAAGCCTTGCTGCTGACCTCGAACGCATTCTCGACGAACGCTGAAATGACCGAGTTGGCGTACGCCGATTACGCGGTCAACGTCGGAGTGGTGTACGGCAAATACGACGAGTGGGCGGAAAATATGTGGCAGGTGCCGCAAAACCCCACTCACGTCTATCGCGGCAGCGAAATCAATTTATCTTTGAAAGCCGCAGCGGGTATGGGCTTTGCCAATCCGAAATTCGACACGTACTATAAGGCCGGAGATTCCCAACCGCTTTCGAGAGAAGAAGCCGTCGCCGCAGCCAATAACAACGCCCTCCGAATCATCTATCAGCCCTCGATAGACCATCCTCAGGTTCATTTCAGCAGCGCAGCGGAAGCGATGATTTTGGATTATTTCAGCGTATCTCTGCGCGAAGGAGAAACGACCATTCCCTTCGACGAACAGATTTGGATGCGGAAGGAGTTCTTCAACCTCGTGTCCTTCTTGGGCTACTTCCTGTTCATGATTCCTTTCGCTCTTCTTCTTCTGGAAACCCCGTATTTCAAGACCCTTGTGCGCCCAGAACCGCTTGCCCCTTCGGTCACGGCAACGAAAGAGAACAAGCTTACCTACTGGGTCATCTATTTTATCTGCCTCCTGCCCGCTCCGCTGCTCTTTTACTGGGCGGTAGGCTACCCCATCGACATTGCGTCCATGGGGCGAAGCGTTCCCACGGTGCTGCCCACGGGCGAGTACTTCGTCATGCCGGCGGCAAATGGGCTTGTCGTCTTGAATGTGGCTTTGACCGTCATTTTACTCGTCATTTTCATCTTCACTTATAAGTGCATCATGAAAAAGAACGGTGTGACCATCGATAATCTAGGCCTGAAGCTGCAACTGGGCGAGGTTGGCAAGGCCTTGCTGCTGGCTTTGATCACCTTTGCCGCTTCTTACATGCTTTTGGTGCTGGCAACCTTCTTCTTCGGGGTCGACTTCAGATTTTTCGTCTTCAGTATCAAAACGTTGAGCGTGCCGAAGTTGTGGATACTCTTGAAGTATCTTCCTTTCTTCGCGATATTCTTCATCTTGAACAGCCTGTTGCTGAATTCCTTCACGCGGATCAGAGGAGCCGGCGAATGGTGGAATATCCTGCTAATGATCGGCGCCAACTGCGGCGGGTTCTTGGTGCTGTTCCTCTTGGACTACGGCGCTCTAGTGTATACGGGCATCAAAATGTTTCCCTACGTGCCCTATCCGGGCGGAGATGCGACCTCCGCGCTGGCGGGACTGTTCGTGTGGAACATGCTCTTTATTTTGCCTATCGCAGCTATTTTTGCCAGAATATGCTTTAAAAAGACCGGCTCCATTTGGCTGGGCGGATTTTTGAATTCGCTCGTCGTGACGCTTTTCGCACTGTCTAACTCTGTCGTCGCGGCAGGCTGGTTGTAGAGCGACACAGCTTTTAGTTGGACACAATTTATCAATATTATCGAGGCCGTCTTTTTCGCTATAATAATGATGAAAAATGACGGCCTTGTTTTCAAATGGTATTGCACTCCCACCTTGTATGACATAAACTTTCTGTAGTGTCACGGGATTTTTCCT
>JAISWV010000179.1 GCA_031270755.1 Synergistaceae bacterium | reverse complement strand
AGCCTCTAAGCTGGGAGTGATCTGTGTTACCGTTTGTTCTTTGCTGCGCTGCATGAATCCAATCAGGGTCTCTTCCTGGAGTATCCATTTCTGAAGGAGAGCCGAAGTATCGAGTCCCGTTTGCTCCGAAATCTTCTCTATTCTGGAGAGCAGACCTCGATCAATTGAGATTTCCGGCAATGTCGTTTCAACCTGAGATTTTACGTTTTTTCTAAGCGCCATCCTGTACACCTCGCAATTTTATGAACCAAACATGATACAAACAAAAACAACTTTTTTTCTGTCTTTTCTGAAGCCGCGCTATACGCCTCGCGGATTTCGTCATAGCCTGCGCCTCCATACAGAAATTTATCTCGAATTTTAGCAGTTTTTGTAAAAGATGCAACCCACATACAGCGATGTTTTCGCACATAGCCCATAGCCCGCAATTCCCCAGATCCCCCAGATCAAAAAGCTCCATGCTTCTTTCATGAGTTATAATCTCTTTCGAACTCGATCAACTTGAGATTGGCTGAGACATGCGCAAATTTGATCTTGCGCGGGACGAAGAAATGAGGGCATCGACTATGCAATACTCCAATATAAAGCAGGCGCGGTTTTTGTGGCGTCCAAACCGATTTATCGCGAATATTGAGCTTGGCGGTCAAGAAGAAATCGCTCACGTAAAAAATACAGGACGATGCAAAGAATTATTGGTGCCTGGAGCAACCATATTCGTGCAAAAAGCTGACAGCTCGTCCCGCAGGACGCAGTATGATTTGATTGCGGTTTACAAAGGAAGCCGCTTGATAAACATGGATAGTCAAGCGCCCAACAAGGTTTTTGCCGAGTTTGTTCGAGCAGGGAATCTTTTCGAGAATGTGACGTTGATCAAGCCGGAGACGCGGTATAAGGACTCCCGTGCTGATTTTTACATTGAAGCGGATGGCAGGGAAATTATCGTTGAAGTCAAAGGCGTCACCCTTGAGAAAGACGGTGTGGTCTTGTTTCCCGACGCGCCTACCGAGCGCGGCGTAAGGCATTTGGAGGGACTCTGCGAAGCCAAAGCGGAGGGGTATGACGCATATGCGGTTTTCATCGTACAAATGAAAGACGTACTGTACTTCACGCCAAACGACGAAACGCATAAGGCTTTCGGCGACGCGCTCAGGAAAGCGGCAAGCGAGGGAGTCAGTGTTCTGGCAATAGATTGTGACATAACGGAAAGCTCAATTTTGGCAAGAGATTTTGTAGAGGTGCGGTTATAGCGCGTGCAACTCCAAAAAATGCCCCTCCTATGAGCACTGCTCCGGCTGCGGCCGTCTGGAATCGATTGTTTTCATAGCATGAAATGAGCATAATATGGTCAGAATGTCACTACAAGGAGCTGACCGATACCATGCAGATTAAGCCATCCGCAAGCATCAGACAAAATTATAATGAAATTGCGGTTTTGTGCAAAACCTCCGGAGAACCTGTCTATCTTACCAAAACGGTGAGAGCGATCTGGTGGTAATGGATATAGAGGCGTTTACCCGCCGGGAAAAAATGCTTCAACTGCGCGAAGAACTGCTGGCCGTCGAAGAAGACCGCCTGGCAGGCCGCGCGGGAGTGACGCTGGACGAACTGGACGGTTACCTGGACAGCATGATTGACGAAATCGACGAAGCTGAGAAAACTGTGCGACGGCCAATTGCAAAAATTGTCGTCGAAAGAGCCAATACAAAAGTGATCCAGAGTAAAAAGGCCGGATTGTCATTGCCTTACAGAGAAAAAACATCGCAGGAAATAAAGGCGGCTTTCCAAAGAGCTTGCGTAGAGGCATCGACTTTTTGATAAGCGGAAATGAGCGGCGATGGATTTACGGCAGGCTTGTGGAAGACGAAGACGAAAATGACATGTTGGGGCATATCGCCTATTCCCTTTATAAAAAACAGAAGAGAGAATAGGGGCGGATATTATCCGCCCCTACGACAGGATCCGCCAGTCGTAGGGGAAATGGGTTTGAGGAGCAGTGGAACAGAAACTACTGTTCTAGAGGACAACGGAGCGCCGATTAGCGGAAAATCGTTCAGCGTGTTAATCCTGTTTTGGATTTTATTAACCGTATTCAACGCGACTCCAAGGCTTTTAAACTGTTCCGCGATATACTCGCTCTATTTTCTATTCTTCATCCGCATCAGTCAGATGCCCCCGCTAACGCTAAGAGGCTGATTGCAGAAAACACAATTAGTTGTAATGTCTCTTGGAGGAGCAGAGTATAAAAAACAGCAATCCACATCCACATTATCACTCCATACAATAACGAGAATGTTATTTGCAAAAAAAACGGACACCTGCCCAACGAGAAATAGGGCCGAATTAAAGGAAAAGGCATTACCGAAAAAAACAATGAAAAATATGAAAAATATGTCAAAGTACCATGCTTGTAAGAACGGGCGTAAACGTACCCTCCAAACTTTGCTTGGCCCCCTGGCATAAAAGAAGTCATAAACATGCATACAATAGCAAGAAGCAATCTTCCTGCCGCCATTGGAGAAGTCAAATATTCATAAAGCGACGTTTTATATTGCTCCATGAGCTCCAACTACAACCTGCGGACGTGAAAGCCTCCGTCTACGTTGACCACCTGGCCGGTGGAATAGTCGAAGGCCCCGCTCGTCAGAGCGAAAACGGCTTCGGCCACGTCCTGGGGAGTTCCCCAGCGCCGGATTGGCAGCCCGCCCTCGGAGATGAATTTGTCGTATTTTTCTTTCACCGCTGCGGTCATGTCCGTGGCGATGATGCCCGGACGCACCTCGAAAACGGGAATGCCGTGCTGTGCCAGCATGTCGGCAAAAAGCGACGTGACCATGCTGATGCCTGCTTTGGAAATGCAATATTCTCCTCGATTTGTCGAAGACACGCTCGCCGACACCGAGGAGATGTTGACGATCCTCGGGCTGTAGCCGTCGTCGTCAAGAGAGGTCTTCTTCCACCCGATCATTGCGTTCGCAAAGAGCTGCGTCATGAAAAAAGTCCCTTTCAGGTTCGTGTTCACCACTCTGTCGAAACTCTCCTCCGTCGTCTCCAGCACGTTCAGCCTCACGGCGGGAGCGATGCCGGCGTTGTTGACCAGCACGTCGAGAGGAGCGTATTTTCCCGATATTTTTTCGAAGGCGGAGGCTCGGTCCGGCGCGCTTGCAATGTCGCACCGGATGTACGACACGTCGAATCCCGCGTCTCGCAGGGAGCGGAGTTTTTCCGCAGCTCGCTCTTCTTCCGATACGCCGCTCATAACCGTCCGATAGCCGTTTTCCGCGAATTTTTTTAAAATCCCATACCCTATGCCCCGTGACGAACCCGTCACAAAGGCGGTTTTTTGTCTCATCGTTCCATTACCTCTTTCTGGTGCTGGCCCACAGCGAGATCAGGATCACCCCGCCGTAAATCATCTGCCGCACGGGCTCCCCCACGCGAATGATGGTGAGCAGGCTGTTCAGCACGATAAGCGCGATGGCGGAGACGAAGGACCCCGCATACCCCCCCTGCCCCCCGGCGAAGGACGTGCCGCCCATGATCACGGCCGCCATGGAAATCAGCCTGTAGTCAAATCCCCATTCCAGCGTGCCGACGCCCATGTTTCCCGTCACCACGAACCCCGCGGCCATGGAGGAAAGCGCGCTGGCCGCGTACACGAGGACGAGGGTCGCCGGAACGTTCACCCCGGAGAGCCGGGCGGTTTTTCTGTTGGCCCCAGTGGCGTACAAGCGGCGTCCCGGTGTCGTGAAGTGGAGGATGAAAAGCGTCCCCGCCGACATGGCGAGCCAGATGACGACAGCCGTCGGGATACCGGCCGTGGTGCCGACGCCCATGTATTTCACCAAAGGCGAGGCGGCCCCTCCGGCCGCGCCTCCGGAGTAGACCAGGGCGGCGCCCTGAATCACGATGCTCATGGCGAGGGTCATGACGAAGGGGTTGATCCCCACGTAAGCCACGGCGAGCCCATTGACAAGGCCGATAAGAAGCGCCAGCCCGATGCAGACGGCAAAGGCCTCCGGGTTGTTCGCGTCCTTTCCCTGAAGGATATTGGCCGCCACCACGTTGGTCAGAATCGCCACGGACCCCACCGAAAGGTCCACTCCGCCCGAAAGGATCGCCGCCGTCTGGCCGATGCAGATGATGCCCAAGGGGGCCGCCAGCCGCAGAAGGTTGAACAGGCTGCGCCGGGCCAGAAACCCGGGGGCTATGGTCCCGGCAACCATGAGCAGCAACGCGATCAGGCACGTGATGGGGACGGCGTTTCCCAGCGCCGGGTTGCGGATGAATTTTGTCATCTGCCGCCCTCGGTGAAGCGCGTCCTGAGCGCCGCCGCGGTCACGGCGATCACCAAAAGAAGCCCCTTCAGGACGTACTGCCAGTACGTGGAGATTCCCATGTGGTTGAAAATGTTGCCGAGACCGGTAATGAGAAAGGCCGCCACCGTGGTTCCCACGACGCTGCCCACCCCGGTGGAAAAGTTCGTCCCTCCGGCGATGACCGCCGTCATCGAGTCCAGGGAAAAGGGAGTGCCGGAAAGGGCGTCGCCGGAGCCCATCCGGGCCGAGAGGTACAACCCCGTCAGAGCCGCGAAAAATCCGGCCGCGGCGTGGGCGGCGATCTTCGTTTTCATGACGCTGATGCCGGAGGTGTAGGCGGACTGCTCCCCTCCCCCCACGGCCCTGATGTGGAACCCGACGACGGTGCGGTCCAAAACGAACCAGGAGATCGCGACAAACGCCGTCAGAATCAGGAGCGGCCCGGGGACGAAGCCGATTTTCGCCTCGGTGAGCTTCATCCAGGCGTGGGGAATGTAGCCCCCGGGGGACTCCATCAGCCAGAGAGCCAGGCCGAGAAGCACGGAGTTCGAGGCGAAGGTCGTCACCATCGCGTCTATCTTGATAAGCGAGGTCAAAATACCGTTTGCCGTTCCGACGGCGATACCGATCAGCAGCGCCAGGGAGGCCGTCAAGATCATCGAAGAAAGGGAGTCCTTCATGAGGGAGGCCGCCGTCACCGTAACGACGCTGATCACGCCGCCAACGCAAAGGTCTACGTCCCCCGCCAGAACGGCGAAACTCTGTCCCAAGCTCACGAGGCCCAGGGCGGCCATCTGGATCATCACGTTGTTGAGGTTGTACGGAGAGCGAAACGACTCCGAGGCCGCCAAGGCAGCCAGCAAAACAATGCCCGTAATGAAAACGATGGGCGCCGACGGCGTCAGCAGCGCCTTTCGGACTCTCTCTTTCATATCATTGCCTCCGACATTAAAGCTCAGGGGGGCAGAGCTCGTTCGGCCGCTGCGCGGTCCTCACTGGCCCCCCGAGACCCCCTTGGGGTCAATCAATGCTTCCTCGAGTCCCCACATGGCGCGCATGATGTGCTCGCGGTCCGCGTTTTCGGCCTCGAACTCCTTGGTGATCCGCCCGGCGTGGACCACCAGGATTCTGTCGCACACCAGCAGCAGCTCCGAAATATCGCCCGAGACGACCATGATTCCGCTCCCTCCATCGGCGAGAGCGCGGATAAGGAGGTAGATGTCCTCCTTCGCGCCCACGTCTATGCCTCTGGTGGGCTCGGAGAAGAGCAGTATCGTCGGTTTGCAGGCAAGGCACTTGGCGATGACGACTTTTTGCTGGTTGCCCCCGGAGAGGGAGTGGACCATCCGCGAGGGGTCGTCCGTCGAGAGTTTCACGTCGGACATACAGCGCCGCACCTCTTCCCGGGCCGCTCTGCCGAGTTTGAGGACCCCCGCGGCGGAACGGTCTTTCAGCGTCGAGAGCGTCACGTTCTGCTCGATGTCGAGCCGGAGACAGAGCCCCTCTTCCTTCCGCTCTTCGGGGACGAAGACGACACCGCGCTTCAAGGCGTCTGCAGGGGTTTTGAACGCCGCCGGCGAACCGTCGATCTCAATCGCGCCGGAGGCGCGCATATCGCCGTACAGCGCGCGCAAAATCTGCCTCTGCCCCTGCCCCTCCAGCCCCACCATGCCCACGATTTCTCCCCTGCGGAGGGAGAAGCTCACATCGTGAAAGTACTTGGGATGGGACAAGTTCTTCACGGACATGACAGCGGGTTTTCCGGGGCCGGGAGAAATTGTCCTGTCGAGGGCGGAGCGAAGGCGTTTTTGTATTCTTTCTCTTCCCGTCATCATGCGCACCGCCTCGGATTCGCTGATTTCGGAGGATGGGCGGGTGGCGATGACGCGGCCGTCCCGGAGAACGGTGACTCGGTCCGAAATCTCCAGGACCTCCTCCATATGGTGAGAGATGAAGATGACGCTGCGTCCCCCTTCCCGCAGCCCGCGGACGATATCCAGCAGGCGGCCGATCTCCGCCCCGTTCAGCGCGGCGGTGGGCTCGTCCATGACAATGAGGCCGGCGTCCCGGGACAGGGCTTTCGCTATCGCCAGCAGCTGTTTTTGCTCGACGGAGAGAGCTCGGACAAGGGTGGTGGGCTCGATGGAGAGGCGCACCTCTTCCAGGAGCCGCCGCGCGTTGGAATGGAGGACGGCAAAGTCCACCACCCCCAACCGCCCGGCTGGCTCGCGCCCAAGGTACATGTTTTGGGCCGCCGTCATCTGGGGAATGAGGTCGAACTCCTGATGGATCACGCCCACGCCGAGTTCCGCGGCGTGGGACGGCGACCGGATGACCTTGGGCTCGCCCTTCACCAGCAACGTTCCTTCCTCCGGTCTATAGAGGCCGGAGAGCACCTTGATCAGGGTGGACTTGCCCGCCCCGTTCTCGCCGATCAGGCCGTGCACCTCGCCGCTCTCGAAGGACAGACTCACGTCCGTCAGGACCCGAACCCCCGAAAAAAACTTGGATACTCCCCGCGCCTCGATAAAGGGCCGGTTCATCTATTTGCGGCCCCAGAGCTCCTTGTTCTTTTCGTCGGAGAGCAGGGTATCGACCCAGAACATGTCGGAGAACTCCGGCCGGACCAGCTTATCGACGTTGCTGTTGTCCATGATGGCGAGTTCTGTTC
>JAISWV010000130.1 GCA_031270755.1 Synergistaceae bacterium | reverse complement strand
TTCCCCGCTCTTTGTCCTTGTACTTCACGCCGTTTTCGAAAATGTTGATCATGATGTAACGCATCTGCATGGCGTCGATCTCCACGTAAACATTCTCCGCACTTCGGGACAGGGAAATCTCCAGCCCACGGCTTCCATATTCGTCCGACAGGCTCTCCACCACCTCGGACACCAGAACCGCCAGGTCCACCCGTTCCATGTGGTACGGGAATTCCCCGGTGTCCAGCTTCGAAAACAAAAAAAGCATCTCGATGATATGTTCCAGGTCGTTCGTTTTGTTTTTTATGGTGTCGATGTAGCGTTTATGCGCTTCCGGCGTAGACGCCACCCCTTTTTCCAGGCCTTCCACGTATGCTTTTATCGAGGTGAGTGGAGTGCGAAGGTCGTGAGAAATCCCCGCTATCAGTTCCTTGCGGCTCCGCTCGTCCTTTTGCCTGGCGTTGACCGAGTCCAGGAGGCGGTCCGCCATTTCGTTGAAATCTCCGCATACCCCGGAGAACTCGTCCTTTTCCCTGTAGTCGATCCGAAACCCCAAATTCCCGTCGCGTACTTGGTGGACGCCGTAGGTGAGCGTGTGCAGGGCGTGGACGATTTTCCCGAACACGAACCGCGTCAGAAAACGATTGGTGAGAAAAATGATGAACACCGAGCAGACCAGCGAGACGAGGGCTCCGTTGATCATGATCTCTCTGTAGTTCTGAGGAGGCTTCGCGAAGCGGGAAGTCCCGCGCAGGACGACCCGATAGTCTCCCACCGTCTGCGCGTGGACCGCCGCCCTGGAGAAGAAGGTCACGGGTTCCTTCTGCCGCAGAGCCCGGTCCACCAAGGACTCGCCCTCGGGAAACACCGCGCGGGTGAGGAGAATTCCGTCTTTGTAAACCTCCAGAGCCAAGCGCTCGCTGGCGTACCGCCCGTTGAATTTTCCCACATCGTCCATCATCGCCGAGAGCTCCGGGGCGGAGCGCCACTTTTCGGCAAGCTCACGGATTTGCTCTATAGCGTCCATAAAATGCAGTTCGTTTCTGTTTTTACGGTCCGCCCTCAGGTCCACGATCATGGCGTAGAGGTGCAGTCCTCCGAAAAACACCGCCAAGCTGACTGTCAGAGGGATAAGGATCATTAAAAAGTTAGACACGGTCAAACGGCGTTTTATGTTCAAGGCGTTCACCTGTCATTCAAAGCGGAGCGCGTCGATGGGGCGCAGCAGAGAGGCTTTCCAGGCCGGGTACAGGCCGAAGAAAATGCCGACGAAACAAGAAAAGCCCGCCGCCAGCGCTATCGCTCCGCCCGACACCGATGTGGGCCACTTCAGAAACTCCGTTACCCCCAAAGACGCCGCAAAACCCAGCAATATCCCCACAGCCCCACCTGCCAGGGACAGGAGCAGGGCCTCCAGCAGAAATTGCGTTCGGATATCCCCCGCCCGGGCTCCTATGGCCATGCGGATGCCGATCTCCCGGGTGCGCTCCGTCACCGACACCAGCATGATGTTCATGATCCCGATCCCTCCCACCAAAAGGGAAATCGAGGCCACGGACCCCAACAGAAGCGACATCACTCGAGTCGTTTGGGCCATGCTGTCCAGCATCTGAGTCATGTTTCGGAGGTCGAAGTCGTCCTCCTTGCCGAGAGGCAGCCGGTGCCTCTGCCTCAAAAGCGCCCTCATCTCGGTTATGGCGCTCTCCATCATGCTGACGTCCTTTGCCTGGACGAAGGCCATGTTGACGGAGTTCGCGAAAGCGCTGCGCACGAGCCGGCGCTGAGCCGTGGTGATGGGGACGATCACGGTGTCGTCCTGATCCTGCCCCATAGCAGATTGCCCTTTGGGCGCCAGCACCCCCACCACTTCGAAGGGAATGTTTTTGATGCGGATACTCCGCCCCACCGGGTCCAGGTTCCCGAAAAGCTCCCTGGCCACCGTTTCGCCTATGACGGCGGTCTTGGCCGCGCCGCGCTCGTCTTCCTTGTCCAGAAGCCGCCCGTTTTGAACCTGAAACTCGCGGATATCGAAAAAGCCCGGCGTCGTCCCTATGACCTGGGACGGCCAATTGCGGTTTTCGAATATGAGCTGCGAGCTGGTGTTCACCTGAGGCGCCACGTTCTTGATGGACCAGCATTCCTCCTCTATGGCCCTGACGTCGTCCAGAGTGAGGGTACCCCCGCTTCCGGCGCTTTGGCGAACGCCTCCGGCGTTGGGGGCGCCGGGGCGGAGGACGATCATGTTGACGCCCATACCGGCTATGACTCCCTCCATCTGACGGCTCGCTCCGTTTCCTATGGCTACCATGGCGATAACCGCGCCGACCCCTATGACGACCCCCAGCATCGTCAGCATCGAGCGCATTTTATTGGCCCACAGCGAAGAGACCGCCGTGCGTATGGTTTCAAACATGCCTCTCACCTCTTTTTGGAGTCTGCTTTTTGTCCTCCACCAGTTTCCCGTCCTTAAACCGCAGTACCCGCGAGGCGTATCCCGCGATGTCGGGCTCGTGGGTCACCAAAATCACGGTCTTGCCCTCTTCGTTGATTTGCGCCAAGAGGCCCATGATCTCCTCGCTGGTTTTGGTGTCCAGGTTCCCTGTGGGTTCGTCCGCCAGGATCAACGGGGCGTCGCCCACCAGGGCCCGGGCGATAGCCACGCGCTGCTGCTGTCCGCCGCTCAGTTGGCTGGGGCGGTGTTTTACGCGCGAGCCGAGGCCCACTTTTCCCAGTGCCCTCATCGCCCGGGCGGCACGCTCTTTGGGCTCGACCCCCGCGTAGACCAGCGGCAGGGCCACGTTGCCCAGGGCGTCCAGCCTCGGCAAAAGGTTGAAGCCCTGAAAAACGAACCCCAGGGTCACGTTGCGGATACGCGCCAACTCGTCGCCGGAAAGATTCGACACGTCCTTGCCGTCCAGCATATAAACTCCCTCCGTGGGAGAATCCAGGCACCCCAGCATGTTCATAGTGGTGGATTTTCCCGAGCCCGACGGACCCATGATCGCCACGAACTCGCCCCGTTCTATGGCGAAGGACACGCCGTCCAGCGCCCGTAGCTCCGAATCTCCCGACCGATACGTCTTGACCAGGTCTTTGACCTCTATAAGGGCGGCCATTACCGTGCTCCCGCCGCGGCGGAGCCGGTCTTTTCCAAGGTGAAGGCCACAGCCAGCTCCTGTCCTTCGCGGATGGAAGAGAGAGCGTCGCCGCGAAGCTCCACCCACGTTCTGTCGCTGACCCCGGTTTCCACGGCGACGCTCCCGGCGAGACGCCCGTTTTCAATCAGCCACACGGTTTGCTCGCCGCTTCCGGCGGAATCGGCGCCGGGTCTGTCGCCGCGCCGGGGGATCGGGAAAAGCCCGGAGGTCGTTTTGTCATTTTGCGCGTTCTTCGAGTCGCCGTATTTGGCCACCTCGTCCGCGGGAGGCGTGAACCTGAGGGCCGCCGCCGGAATTTTCAAGACGCCTTCCCGCTGCTCGGTCATGACCGAGATGTTAGCCGTCATGCCCGGCATGAGCTTCCCTTCTTCGTTGTCGATTTTCAAGATGACCACGTAGGTCACCACGTTGGAGACCGTCTCCGGACTCAAGCGCTTTTGCGCCACCACCGCCTCGAAAGAGTCCTGGGGCCACGAGTCGAACTTGCATAGAGCCTTCTGTCCCTCTTGGATGCGGCCGATGTCGGCCTCGTCGATGTTGGCTTCCACCTGCATCCGGGTCAGGTCCTTCGCTATGGAAAAAAGCGTCGGGGTCTGCAAACTCGCCGCCACCGTCTGGCCCACGTCCACTTGACGGGAGACCACTACGCCGTCAATGGGGGACGTGATCTTGGTGTACTTCAGGTTCGTTTCGGCCTGCTTCAGGGATTCTCGCGCCTGAAGAACCCGGGAATTCGCCTCTGTCAGGGTTGCCCGGGCCACCATGAGCTGAGTTTCGGCGCTCTCCATGTCGCTTCTGGCGATCAGCTTGCGCTCCCACAACTCACGATTGCGCTTGTCGCTGCGCTGGGCGTTGAGCACCTCGGCTTTGGCTTTGGCTACTCCGGCCTGAGCCACGGCCAAGCTGGCTTTGTTTTCCTCGATTTTCGACAACAGCATGTCCGGGTCCAGCAGCGCCAATAATTGCCCCTTTTCAACCGGGCTGTTGTAATCGACGTAGATCTCCTTGATCGTCCCCGACACCTGGGTGCCCACCTCCACCATCTCCACAGCGTTCACCTTTCCCGTGGCGCTGATGCTGGACGTGATGGACCCCCGGGTGACGGACTGAGTTTTGTAGACGTAGGTCGCCTCTGCTGGGCCGAAAAATTGAAATCCCGCGTAAATTGCAACGGCGAACGTCAGCATCGAGAACAGAATTTTCGTTTTTTTCTTCATTGTGATCGCCTCCATTTCTCAAATTTCTTTCGCGCTCAATCCTTCCTCAATTCTTTACCTATCGCTTTTTCCAGACCGATGAGCGCCAGCTGCAGGTCGTAGTAGGCCTGGCGGTTGGCGAGCTGGGCGTCGGCAAAGGAGAGCAGCGCATCCGTGACCTCCAGCGAATCACCCACTCCGGTTTCGTATCGCCCCACGGCCATTTTACGATTTTCTTCGGCACTCACCAGCGTAAGCTCCGAGATTCGGATGCGCTCTCGAGCCTTCGTCAGGTCGGTGAGGGCTTTGCGCACCTCGAGCATGATGTCTTGCCTCAGTTTTTCCTGAGAGGCCGCCAATGACGCCAGCTGTCCCCGGGCCATGTCGAGCCTGGCCTTGGCCGCCCCTCCGTCTACGATGGGAACGGACATTCTGAGTCCTACGTTCCAAGCTTTTTCCAGGTCGAAAACGTCGTCGCCGCCGCTGTTATAGCCTCCCGTCAAGGAGACGTTGGGTGAGGACGCCCGCGCCTCGGCGCTCAAAGTCGCCCGCCCCGCCAAAATTTTCAGCGCGGCCGCCCTGTAGTCGGGCCGGTTGTCCAAGGCCAGGTTCGCCAAAATTTCGGACGTCTGGAACTCCTGAAGCGAGCTTGGGATATCGAAGCTCACGGGTGCGATGTCGAACTCTTCGTGCTGCCCGATACCCATCACGTTCAAAAGAGAGAACTTCGCCGTTTCGATGTCCGCCTTGGCCTCCACAAGAGAGAGCTGTGCGTTGCCCAGATCGACCTCCGCTTTCGTCACGTCGTACCAGGGCTTGCTTCCCACCTGATAAAACCCCTTGGCCTGTTCCAGGTGGTGCTCGAAAGCCCTCACCGATTCAAGGCGCTGGTTCGCGATTTCCATGTTGAGAGAGAGCGTCATATACGACGATTTCACGTCAGTTCGTACATCCAAAAGGGTCGAACGGCCCTCTTCTTCGACGGCGGAAAGGGTGATGCGCTGTGCGTCCACCAAGTACTTGTTGCGGTTCGCATCGAAAACCTTGATACTCGTGGTCGCTCCAATGGAGTAATTCGCGCTTTCGTCGTAATTCGTGCCTGAGCGCGACGCCGAGACACTGCCCGATACCTCTAGGCGATCCGCCGCAGCGCTTTGAGCGAGCCTCCCTCGTTGAGCGGCGGTCTGGGCCGCAGCGCCCGCCACGTTCGGATGGTTCGTCTCCGCTATGGCCAGGCAGTCCGCCAAGCTCAAAACAGGAGCCGCGCCGCTCGAGTCAGAAAACCCTAGCTCCGCCGCCATTCCTAAAACGGCGAAGAAAAGACTCAGGCTTTTTCGTATTTTACCGGTCATATCGATCGCTCCTT
>JAISWV010000081.1 GCA_031270755.1 Synergistaceae bacterium | reverse complement strand
AGACCGTACGCGAGACAGAGAATGCAGCGCCAGCGGGCGAATACCCTCTTACTTTGTTCCCAGGCTTGATTGAGTCCAAATACGTTCTTGATGATGTTGAAGGCGGTTTCAACACTCCTTATAATTTCACGGGCAAGATCACTTTGGGGCTGAGGCGGCGTGCTGGAAGCGGTCATAAGGTGCGAAGCGGCACGGTCTTCCTGAGCACGACGCCATAGCCTCGTAAAGGCCGCACGGGCGGCCTTATATCGGGATGACCCGCGAAGAAACGAACACCGTCAGCATCCCATCTTGGCCGTCGCCATCAGGAGCTTGATCCTGTTGAGCTGGTTCACGTTGCTGGCGCTGGCGTCGTAGTCCAGGGCAAGGACGTTCACGTCCCGGTGGAGGCGCTTGAGTTCTTTGAGGATGCCCCTGCCCGTGACGTGGTTCGGCAAGCACGCGAAGGGCTGCACGCAAAGGATGTTTTTGGTTCCGCTTTCGATAAGCTGCAGAATCTCGGCCACGAGAAGCCAGCCTTCTCCCGCCTGGTTCGCGGGAGACACCAGCTTTGCGGCCTGCCGCGCCATGTCCCGTATGTTGTGGACACCTCCGAACCGCGTTCCTTTGAGCGCCTCCCGCATGGGGTTTCTCATGTGTTCGATCAGTTTCACGCCGAGCCGGGCGAGCAGGTTCTTCAAGGATTTTTCCTGGCCGTTCGAGTTGGAAAAACAGTAGAGCAGAAAACTGGCCAGGTCCGGGACCACAGCTTCTCCTCCCTCGGCCTCGATTAAATCGATAAGCCGCTCGTTGGCACCGGAGTGGTATTTGACCAGTATTTCGCCCACGATTCCCACCTTGGGGCGAGGGGACGAGGTGACAGGCAAAGCGGCGAAGTCTCTCACCATCTGTCTCAGGTCTTCCTTGAAAATGCTCCATTTCCCGCGCTTCACGTTTTCGTCGCAGCGTGCCACCCAATGATCGTAAAGTTTTTTTGCGCTTCCCCGCTCCACCTCGCAGGGGCGAGTTTTGTGGAGGAGCCTCATCAGCATGTCCCCGTAGAGCAGGCCCGTCATGCTTCTCCAGACGCTTCTGAGAGAGGGCGTGAACTTCTCCGCCCCTTGGTTGTCCTGGGCGTTGACGGCAAGTATCCGGGTACGCCCGAATCCGGAGGAGTCCAGGGCACGCCTCAGGAGCGGCACGTAGTTGCTGGCCCTGCAGGCTCCCCCCGTCTGCGCGTAAAGGCAGTCCGTGGCGTCAGGGTCGTACTCCCCGCTGCCGAGGGCCTTCAGAAATTGCCCTACCACCAACATCGACGGATAACACACGTCGTTGTTCACGTACCTCAGGCCGAGCTCCACCTCCGTCCGCCCTCCTTCCGGGAGCACTCGGAAATCCATCCCTTCTTCGCGCATCACGGTCTGCAGGAAATGAAAGTGATGGGTGGAGAGAGGAGGGCAGAGAATTGTGCGGGACCGCCCTCGAGAGGGGAGCCAAAAACGTCCCGCGGGGTTCCGGGGCCTGGAACGTTCGACAACGGGTTCGCCGCCGGCTCGCGATTTCCGCGCTTTCACGGAGGCGAGCAGGGATCGTATTCTTATTCTCGCGGCCCCGGTGTTTGTGCCCTCGTCGATGCGGATCATGGTGTGGGTCTTGCCGTGACGCTCCAGCAGCGCGGCGGTCTGATCGACACTGATGGCGTCCAGTCCGCAGCCGAAGGAATTCAGCTCCACCAATTGGACGTCGGCGAAGTCCGGGTGCCGCGCGGTCACGGTTGCGGCTCTGTACAGGCGGGAATGGTACGCCCACTGGTCCACCACGTACAGAGGGTCCACACCTCCGATTTCATCCGCCCTGTGACAGACCGAGTCCTCGGTGAAGACGCCCACGCCGCAGTTCACGATCAGGTCCGGGATGCCGTGGTGTACTTCGGGGTCCAGGTGGTACGGGTGCCCCGCCAGGACCACCCCGGTCCCGCCGTTTTCCTTCAGGGCCGCCAAGGCCTCGTCGCCGAACCTTCGAATATCGGCTTTGAAGGCGTTCTGCTCGTTTCTGGCCTTGTCGAAAGCCGTTTCCACCTCGCGCAGCGAAACCCCGGTCCGGAAAAATTCCCCGTAAAGCCGCTTCGCCATCCAGTTCAGGTCATAATCGAAGGGAAGCGTCGGGCGCATGAATTCTACGTCCGCGGGCGAATAATCGACGTTGAGCGCCGCCACGTCGGGGTATCCGACCACGATAGGACAGTTGAAATGCTGGTGCGCGTCCTTGAACTCCCGGCGTTCTTTCAAGAGCACCGGGTAGAAAATCCGTTTTATGCCCCGCTTCAGCAGCTCCGTCACGTGTCTGTGAACGAGTTTCGCCGGGTAGCAAAGAGCTTGGGACGGCACGGTATCCATGCCCAAATTTTCGCCGGGGCGCGGCGGCGAAAGCTCCACGCGGAATCCCAGGGCGGTGAGAAACGTGAACCAGAAGGGGTAGTCCTCATACATGTTGAGGGCCCGGGGAATCCCAATGACGCCTCTTGCGGCCTCGGATTCGGAAAGCGGCCTGTAGGCGTCGAACAGCCGTTTGTACTTTCTCTCGAAAAGATTGAAAGGAAACTTTGGTGAACTTTGACCTTCTCTTTTTGCTTCTCTTTTTGCCTCTCTTTTTTGCTCCGGCGAGGACCATTTTTCGCAGCGGCTGCCCGAAACGCAGCTTCTTCCATCTCCGAACTCCGTGCGGATCAGGAGGCACTTGTTGCCGCAGCCGGAGCACCGCATGGTGGAGGTACGCCCGGCAAGGGCCCGGATCGCCTCCTCGCCCAGCAGGCGGCTGGGTTCCGCACGTTCCGTGTTCTTACGTTCCGTGTTTTCGCGTCCCATGTCCCCGCTTTCCGCATCCTTGGCGACGAGGGCCATGCCGAAGGCCCCCATGAGCTCGGAGATTCGAGGGCGAACGACCTCTCGGCCAATCACGAGCTCGAAGGCGCGGAGCAGCGCGTCGTTCTTGAACGTGCCTCCCTGGACGACGATTTTTTTCCCAGGCTCCTCCGTGTTTTTCAGCTTCAAAACTTTGTAAAGCGCGTTACGTACCACGGAATAAACCAGCCCCGCCGCGATGTCGCGAACGCCGGCCCCCTCTTTCTGAGCCTGCCGGACCCGCGAGTTCATGAAAACCGTGCAGCGGGAGCCCAGGTCCACCGGCATGAGAGATCTCTCCGCCTCTCCCACGAAATCCTGGATCGACAACCCCTGGGATTCCGCGAAAGTCTGGAGGAACGAGCCGCACCCGGAGGAACAGGCCTCGTTCAAAAAGACGCTGGTGATGACTCCGTCCCGTACCCCGAAGCATTTCATGTCCTGCCCGCCGATGTCGATGACGAAGTCGACGCCCGGAAGGACAAACTCGGCCGCCCGGGCGTGAGCGACGGTCTCCACCTCGCCTAGATCCACGCCGAACGCCGTTCGGATGAGCCTTTCGCCGTAACCGGTGACGCCGCTTCTCCTTATTCGGACCCCCGGCGGCAGGGCCGAATAGAGCTCCGTCAGAATGTCCTTCACCGTCTCCAGGGGATCTCTTCCGCCGGTCTGGCGGTAACGGGAAAACAGCAGTTCTCCGTTTTCGCCGATCAAAACGGCTTTCGTCGTGGTCGAACCGCCGTCCAGGCCCAGGTAGGCATCGCCCTGGTACGAGGACAGATCCGTTCGCTTCACGTCACAGGCGGAGTGCCTTTTCTTGAACTCCTCCCTGCTCTTGTCGTCGATGAAGAGGGCGCCGAGAACGTTGGACGGGCTTTGTCCCGGTCCTGGGGCTGACAGAAAACGCGCGGCGCGCAGCCTGCCGAAGTTCACCGACTCGCTCTTCTTCCCGAGAATGGCCGCCCCGATGGCGACAAAAAGGTGAGAATTCTCCGGAAAGACGCACTGATCTTCCCGAAGACGCAGGGTTTCTATGAAACGGGCGCGCAGCTCGGACAGGAAGTAAAGAGGTCCGCCCAAGAACGCCACCCGCCCCGCGATTTTCCTCCCGCAGGCGAGTCCGCTTATTGTTTGACCCACTATAGCCTGGAAGATCGACGCGGCAATGTCCGGCAGAACCGCCCCTTCGTTCAGCAGCGTCTGGACGTCCGTTTTTGCGAAAACTCCGCAGCGAGAGGCCATGGGATATACCGTTTCGTGCCTCTTCGCCAGCTCGTTGAGGCCGGCGGCGTCAGTCCCCAGCAGGGTCGCCATCTGATCGATAAAGGCCCCGGTCCCTCCGGCGCAGGTTTCGTTCATCCTCTGGTCCGCCCCGGAGACGTCGAAGAACGTCAGCTTCGCGTCCTCTCCGCCCAGTTCCACCGCCACGTCCACCTTGCTCAAATAGCGCCCGATGCTGGCGGAACAGGCTATCAGCTCTTGAGCGAAGGGAAGTTTCATCCCCTCCGCCAAAGCCAAGGCTCCCGAGCCCGTTACGGCCACTGTCGCGTTGAAGCTGTGAAAATTTTCCTGGATTTCCGATATCAGCGTGCCGACGGTGGAGCGAATGTTGGCGAAGTGTCTGCAGTATCTGCTGTGTATGATTTTGTCGTCGTCGTCCAAAACCACCGATTTCGCCGTCGTCGAGCCAATGTCGAGCCCCACATGAAGCGCGGAAGACATCGTCATCTCCCCCTCGGTAGCATAAGGTGATCCCCGAGAAAAAGGGCGTTTCTGCGAATAGAAAAAAATGAAGCCGAAAAAAACAGTATCGTCATGATTCACCTCTTCGGTCGAAATGCGCGATATTTTCAGATTCGAGTCTCAAAAGACGAACGAGGCTGCCCGCCGTGAAGCCGGGCCCGCGACAGCAAAAAATTTCACGACGGGATGCCGCTCAGGCAGGAAACGCGACACAACGGCCGGCGCTCAAAAACCGGTCGCTGCGCATGATGAAAACGAAATTCAGATAGGGTCTATTTCCGTACTGCGACTTGTATCGAGAACAGTGGTATGAGGGGGGAGTTGACCTCGATTTTTGGAAACACGTTAAATGAAACATCCGCGACGACGGGAAATTTCTCGTCCACAACAACGGCCTCTCCGCCTTTTTCCCGCAAAAACCGTCTGAAGGCAGAGGTTTTGGAAAGGCAAAGCGAGACTTCCAAGAACGCTGGAATCTGTCTCCGGTTGAAAACGGTCTCCCCGGTTTTTTCCAGCGGTTCCTCCAGGGTTTTGCCCGTTATGAAGCACTGCGATTCATTGAAATCGCCCACCCGGCCGAACCTTTCTCCAGAAAGAAACGCCAGCACAAAAGAATCCTCGGGTGCCGGCGCTCCCAATGCCCGCTCGAAAAAAGCCGACGCCTCACATGGGAACACCGCCACGAATAAAGCTATCGACAAACCGAAAAAAAATTTCAGCTTCCTGCGCAAAGAACATACTCCTTATTGAGGATAGTTTCTCTTGATTATACTCCAGTGATTATACTCTAAGACGAGGGGCCTTGAAAGTCATTGAAAAGTATTGAAAAGTATTGAAAGATTCACCCTTATTACTGTATCGGGCCGTTGCCGATTTGGGGAGAAACGGATAAAATCTCACCTGGTTTTAAACCCAAGCAATGAATACGTTGGTGAGGCGGATAAGGAAAATGCATGGAGTAAAAAAGGGCGTTTTGTTGGCATTGGGGCTCGTCCTGATCTTGGGAGTGACGGCTGGAACCGTCGTTGCAAATGCCGCGACTGCGGAAGCCGCGGTCTCGGAGAGGGATCTCGAACAACAGGAGGCCTTGGCCCTGGAGTATCGATGGAACATCGACCGCACTCCCGCGGACGACGCTGCCGCGCGGGAAACCCTTTATCTTCGCTTGATAGAGGAGTGCCCGGAGACGGAGGCTGCGGAAAGGGCTCACTGGGCCTTGTCGAACCTCTACCTGGACGATTTCGACGAACCGAGGGAAGAAGACGCCCGGAAGATTCTGCAGCGGTTCGCGGAGCGTTACCCCGCGTCCCGGTGGATTCTGCACGTGACGGACCGGCTGGCGTGGCTCTGGGGAGAGAAGCCATGAATGCCGCCGTTCGTGCCGTGGCGGTCTACCTGCCGGAGAAGGTCTTGGACAACGGAGAATTGGTCCGGCAGTTCGGGACCTGGACGGAGAGCAAGATCTTCTCCAAAACGGGGGTCGTCCGGCGCCATGTGGTGGAGGGAGAACTGGTTTCCGACCTGGCGGTGGGCGCGGGAAAGGCGCTTTTCGCCGAACACGGAGTCCGCCCCGAGGATGTGGATTTTCTGCTGCTCTGCACGGAGTGTCCCGATCGCTTTCTGCCCTCGACGGCCTGCACCGTCCAGGACCGCCTGGGTCTTCGAAAAGACGCCGGGGCGCTGGACTACAACCTGGGATGCTCGGGGTATGTGTACGGGCTGGCTCTGGCCAAGGGATTGATCGCCGGAGGGGTGGCGCGTAAAGTGCTCCTGATCACGGCGGACACGATTACGCGGACCATCCATCCGAGGGACAAGAGCACCCGGGCCATCTTCGGAGACGCCGCGGCGGCCACGCTGCTGGAGGCGTCGGACAAGGAGGGCGTGGGAAGCTTTTCACTGGGTACCGACGGGAGCGGCGCGAGCAAGCTGATGATCCCCGCCGGAGCCTGGGCCCGCCCTTCCTCGCCCGAGACCCGCGCCGAGACCGTCAACCGCTGGGGCAACGTGCGCACTCTGGAAAACCTCTACATGGACGGCCCAGAGGTTCTGAAGTTTACGTTGGACGTGGCTCCGCCGTGCTTTCACGAGATCTTGAAGCTCAACGGCGTGGGCCTCTCCGACGTGAAGCTCGTGGTTTTGCACCAAGCCAGCCGCATGCTGCTCGAAAAAGTGCGGGACGCTCTCCAGGTCCCCGAGGAAAAGTTTGTCATCGACATCGAGAACTACGGCAACACCACCAGCAGCACCATCCCCATCGCTCTGCGGGACATGGAGCGCGAAGGGCGTTTGACCGAGGGCGACAGGGTGATGGTGATGGGCTTTGGCGTGGGGCTTTCCTGGGGAGGAACGGTTTTACGCTGGTGAGGCGTGACGGCCAACCGCAGCGGCATTGGCCGATGGAGCCGGCGGCTGCCCGAATGATACAAACACGATACAAAACTGCGCGTATTTGTTTTTTGTTTTGCGGCAGCGTTTTGTTTTTACCGATACTGACTGAATGAAGCAGAGAAAAAATAAGGAAAACAGATTCCGAACGTCTCGGATCTGCCGTCAGGAGTGCAAGTGAATATGAACCCTTCCACCGGTTGCCGTTCGGTCGAACTTCGCGACGAACCAGGCCACGCAGCTTTTCCCATGACGATCATGTATCCGGCCTCGGAGTGCGAAAATTTGGAAGAGGCCGCACACGACTCGAGCGTTCCGAAAGACGCGGCGCCGAAAGGAAAGAGACCATCGTTTCCTCTAGTGGTGATTTCTCACGGCAGCGGCGGGACTCCTCTGCTCTATCGGACCCTCGCCCGTCATTTGGCGGGCAACGGGTTCGTCGTCGGAATGCCCGAACATCCCTTCAACAACCGTAACGACAACTCCCTTGCCGGGACAGTGGAAAACCTGGTCAACCGACCGAGACACATCCGCGCGGCCGTCGATTGGTTTTTCGGCAGCAAAGTCTTTTCGCCCCTTTTGGAATCCAACGCCGTTGCGGTCATCGGCCACTCCATGGGCGGGTACACGGCATTGGCGCTGGCCGGCGGCGTCCCCACTCCTCTGCCCAGGGAGGCGGGAGGCGAGCACACCGTTCATATCGACGTCAAAGCCGATCCGCGAGTCAAGACACTGGTGCTGCTGGCTCCCGCGGCGGCTTGGTTCAGTGCCCGAGGAGCGTTGAGCGGGGTAAAAATCCCCATTTTGATGCTGGTGGGAGAAAAAGACAAACATACGCCCTACGAACGAAACGCCCGCCTGGTCTTGGACGGCGTCCCCGACAGGGCGAAGATTCAATGCAGGATCGTCAAAAACGCCGGCCACTTTTCGTTTTTGAGCCCGTTTCCCAAGCATATGGTCAAGGAGTCTTTTCCCCCTTCCCAAGATCCGCCGGGTTTCGACCGCATACGGTTCCATCACGCGATGAACGCCGAAATCTTGGACTTTTTGTCGCGTACCCTTCGATAAAAAGTTCTGCGGGCTCTAAAAGCCGCAGTCTCTAAAAAACGTTGCCCAGGTGCACGTGCGTCAGCCTTCGGCCGGCGAGCGCCTCGAATGCTTTCATCAGTCCGACGCTCGTCGGAGGAGCCGCGTACTTGTGCGCGGGGAAATAGCGCGATATGTGAAGCGGCACTGCCGGAGAGATTTCCGCGACCCAATCCACCATGCGAGTGAAGTCTTCCCGCGAATCGCTGATACCGGGCACCACGAGGTTCGTCAGCTCGACGTGAACTCCGGCACGCACCCAACTTGCGACGTTTTCTTTCACGACGTCGAGAGAGCCTCCCAGGGCCGTATACTTTACGGGGTCAAAGGTTTTGACGTCCACGTTGGCGGCGCCGACCCAGGGCGCCAGCTCGTCCCGCGCCTCGGCCGAGAACATTCCGTTCGTGACCAGCACCGAGGCGATGCCGGCCTCTTTCAAAAGCGGCGCGGCCTGGAGAATGTACTCGGCCTGGAGCGTCGGTTCGTTATAAGTGTAGGCAACGGCTGAAAGCCCCTCTCGTTTCACGCTGCGCACCAGCTCCAGCGGGGACATGGGCGTCAGAGACATTTTTCGCGCATTTTGCGCACTTTGCGCGCCTCCGGCGGGCTGCGCGATGCGATGATTCTGGCAGAAAGGGCAGCGCATGTTGCACCCCACGCTGCCCAAGGAAAAGATATAAGAGCCTGGCCGCCAGTGGTAAAGCGGCTTTTTCTCGATGGGATCCACAGCGCAGGAGCTGAAGCGCCCCAGGCAGGGGGACGAAAAAACATCGCCGTCCCACTCGCGGACTTCACAATAACCAACACTTCCCGGCGGAATGAAACACCGATGAAAACAAAGCCCGCACCGCGCTCCGTCTTTCTCTCTTTTCCACCAACGGGCCGTGTTCGTCATGATGAACAAAGAGCGGTCACGAGATTTTCTTTTCTTGCGTACAGCGACCGCATCCGTGACATCCTCCCGGACATTCGCTTCCCTTGTTCGTAAAGCAAATCAAAACCACAAAAGAGAGGACACAGACGGCAATCAATCCCCAGGGCATCTTCACATACCTCGCGTTCTTTTGGAATAGGCCGCCTTGCGGCCGCCGCCGAACTCAATAGTCGTAATACCCCAGCCCTTCCACATCGAGGGTATCCAAGACAAAAAAGTCCCTGTTGCGCACTTCCAGAATATAAACTCGTCTCCCCTTGGGTCTGTGAGTTTTTCCGTCGACCTCCAGCACCTGGCTGCCAAAGGGAATTTCCCTGACGTTTTCGAGTCGCGGGAAGAGAACGCCCGAGGCGATGTTTTCCGTGTTCGCCGGCAGGGCCTTCAACGCGCTGGTCAGCCAGAACGCGAGAGCGTTGGCCCGCCCCGCCGCGACTTTGTCGAGTACGCTCAAGGTGCGCGACGTCCAGAGGTCGCGTTTCAACTGCTCGAACCCGCCTCGCGCGTCGAGAACCGCGTTTTGGTCGGCGAAAAGCATCCCTTTGAACGAAAGGAACGTCTTGTTTGGAACGCCTCCGTACCAGAGACGATAGGGAGATTGGTGCCCCATGACCCCCCGCCAAATCTCCTTGCTGGCCATGCCTCCCACGTAGCTGATCAGGACGCCGTCGCTGTTCTCCTTGATTTCCTGCTCCACCATGGCGAAGGTGTCCGTGACGGAGGCGTCGACCCAATAGGGCATCGGCATAAAACCCGCGATGGAAAACAAGTCGAAGCAAATTTTGGCCTCGCGTTCTTCATGAAGGGTAAAACGGGTTCCGATAATGCCCAATCGGGCCTTGAGCGCCAGCGTTTTTAGGGCGTAGTCCGCAAAAGCGCGGGCTCGATAATCCCGAAACAAGTCCAATCCGAAAACGAAGGGCAAAAGACGTCCTCTTTCGAAGAAAAAGACGTTCTCCCCTCCTCCCAGCATCAGGGGAACTCCCTTTCCGGCCACAAGCCTGACCAGCTCTCTATCCACAGGGTACGAAGCGAAACTCAAAACCGCGACGGTATTGGACGTTATGGGCAAAGTATAGTTTTTTACCGAATCTTCGTCGGCCGGCGGCAGGAAAACGAAGTTGAGGTCATGTCCATGGATTCCGTCCCCGCTCTCGGAGATCTCGGCTCGATGCCACAGAAGGGCGTTCTTGATGGATTCCCCGACGCTGTTTTCCCACCCTTCGCTGGGGGGAAGAACCAGAACGTCCCACGTCCAGACAGATTCGTCGGCGGCAAAGGCGGTCCCGCGGCTCACAAGGACTCCGTGCCCAAAAGAGAAACACGCCGCAAGCAGGGCGGCGAACTTCCACCCGCGAACTTCCCATACTCGCACTATCCATATTCGAACTATCCGCATCGAAATTTCCATGCCATTTCCTCCCAACGGGATGCGCTGCCGTGCAAACGACTCGTGCTCATCATACTAGCAAAAAAGCAAAAAAGCAAAAAAAACCGCCGGGGGATGGCGAGGTCGAACAAAAAACCTCGAACAAAAAACGACCGACCGAAAAACGACCGAAACGACCAATGGACTTTGGACTTTGGACTTTGGACTTCGGCCTGTTCTTGCAAATATTTGCAGATATCGGGATCGAGTGAATCGATTTGAATGTGTCGTTTTAAAAATTTCCTGTTTTTTCGTGATAAAATGCACTTGGATATAGGGTTTTACCAACTAAAGGGGAACACTATGATATGAATGGGAGTTTGTATTCACATGCGTGTAGGCGTTGGTTATAGCGACAATCCCGACAGCACGGCGGCAGGTGTTCAGGCCGCGGTCGGCGCTGTGGCTCAGGCGGGCCGGGAGGATCCGTGCGATATGGTGTTGTTGTTCGCCACGGCTCGGCACGATGCGCGGGCCTTGCGGGACGCGGTCCTGTCCGTGGTGGGGCACGTGCCCGTCGTGGGCGGCGGCGCCGTCGGAACCATCACCAACGACCGGTTCGGTTATGCGGGAGACCAGATCGCCGCAGCCTGCGTTTGGCTGGAGGGCGTTCGCTGTGAACTGCTGGTCGAAGACGGTCTTTTGGAGAGCGAAGAAGAGACCGGCAAACGTTTGGGGAAGCGATTGGCCGAGCGCGGGACGACCCGCGAGTCCCCCGTCATGCTTTTCTATGACGCCATCGACCGCACGGGGGGCGGTGTGCGCATGATCATGGCCACGTGGCTGCTGGCCGGCCTGGAGCAGGGATTGGGTTTCCTGCCCGACCTGACGGGGGCGGGAATGCAGGGTGATTACATCTGCACCCCCACCCCGCAGTGGACCGGCGAGGACATCAGCGAGCACCGGGCGATGGCTCTGGCCTTTTCCGGCGATATCCGCATCGACAACGTCATCATGCACGGCTGCCGCCCGGCCACACGATACTATACGGTCACGAAGGCCGACAGACAGGTCATTCTCGAAATCAACGGGCAGCCGGCGCTGCAATTCATCGACGAACTTCTGAACGGGGCCATTCCGCCGGAGGGCTATCCCTTCTTTTTGATCCTCGGGGTAAATCGGGGCGGCAAATGGGGGGAGTACGACGAAAACAACTACGCCAGCCGCTTGTGTCTCGCCATCGACAAAGAGCGCGGCGGTATCGTCATGTTCGAGCCGGATATGGTGGAAGGAACGGAATTTCAGATCATGTACCGCAGTTTCGATCTCGGTTACATGAAACCCAAAATAGAGAGCCTGTTCCAGGGGCTGGGCGACCGGGAGCCCGTTTTCGCGTTCTACATCGACTGCGCGGGCCGGGCTGCCGGTTACGGAGGAGTCGATATGGAAGACGCCGTGGTGCTGCAGAACACCGTCGCCGGGCGGGTACCTCTTTTGGGCATCTACACGGGCGTGGAGATCGCCTCGATCGGAGTGCCTCCTCACGGGGGGCGTCCCCGCGGACTCGATTGGACGGGGGTTTTCTGTCTGTTCAGCGTGCCGAAAGGTCGTGAATGCCAATGAACGAAGCCATATTCGAGAACACTCCGGAGCCGGAGTGTTCCAAAGAACTCATCTCGGAGCTCCATTATCTGCGCCGGATTTCCGAGAGCGATACCGCCAAAATTCTGGAGCTGGACTCGCAGTCGATAGCGATCCGCCACGAACTGGAGCAGAAGCGGCGGGGGTTCGTCTTGCTGGCGGAGCTCGCCGTCTCTCTGAGAGAACGTTCCAGCTACGAAAGCGTTTTTGTTCCGGTTGCCCGGCGGATCGACGCGGCGCTGAACATGCAGCGCACGGCGGTGCTGGTGCCGCAGGGAGACGGACGGTTCACCCCCGCCGTTCTGCAGGGCTATCCCTCGGACAGAAAAGATCTCGTGGCGGCCCGCAGCATCGAAATCGACGCGGAACTCCTGGACCCCGAGCGGCCGGTTCTGGTGACCGGCGCCGACCCTGACCGGCGTTTGGCTGCGCTGCGTCAGGCCCTCGAACTTCCCTACCTGATTTCATGTCCGGCTTTTCTCTACGACAACGAGGTCGCGGCGATCTTGATTACGGGCCGTGTGGTCGAAGAACCTCCATTTCTCTCCAGGCTCGGGCGTACCGACGTCGAAACGGTGCAGGCCATCAGCGCGCTCTTGGCCGCCGTGCTGGTGGAGCAGCGTTTGGAAAGCGAACTGCGCCGCGCGCGGGACCAAGCGGAAAAAAGCGCCAGGGCCAAAAGCGAGTTTTTGGCGAACATGAGCCACGAAATTCGGACGCCCATAAACGCCATTCTCGGGATGATCCATTTTCTGGACAAAACCGAAATGACCGAAACGCAGCGAAGGTACGCGAATCAGGCGGAACAATCCACGCGCCTTCTGCTTCGCGTCATCGACGACATTCTGGACTTCTCCAGCATCGAAACGGGACGCATGGAATTGAAACTGGCGGAGTTCTCTCTTCACGACATGGCAGAGCGCGTGTGCAGTCACGTGGCGGAAGAAGCCGAGCGCAAGTCGCTTTCCTTGGACCTCCGCGTCGAGCCCGACGTTCCCGACCTCTTGATCGGCGATTCCCTGAGGGTGGAGCAAGTACTGCTCAACCTCGTCCACAACGCCGTGAAATTCACTCGGAGGGGAGGCGCGGCCATTGGCGTTTCCCGGCAAGCGAACTCTGACGACAAGGAGCGGCACACGATCCGGCTGCTGTTCGACGTAAAGGACACGGGCGTCGGGATGGACGAAGAACAGGCCGGTAAGCTCTTCATGCCCTTTACCCAAGGGGATGCCTCCCATACCAGAAAATACGGAGGAACGGGGCTGGGGCTTGCCGTCAGCCGAAGTTTGGTGGAATTGATGGGGGGAGAAATTGGGTGCGAAAGCCGACTGGGCGAAGGCAGCAGGTTCTTCTTCAGCATCCCCTTCGCTTTGCCGAAAGAGGCGGCCGAACCCTCTGTCCCGTGCTGCGGGCATTCCGGCAAAGAACGCTCCGAGGAAGAAACGGAAGGCGACACGGAAAACATGAAGGGTATGCACGTCCTTTTGGCCGAGGACAACGAAATCAACCAAATGATCGTCGTGGAACTCCTGCGCGATGCGGGCGTCACCGTAACGGCCGTGGAGAACGGATTGGAAGCGGTGAAAGCCGTGGAAAAAGAGCCTTTCGACCTGGTGCTGATGGACATTCAAATGCCGGAGATGGATGGCTTGACGGCCACGATGCAAATTCACGCCAATCCCAAGTATAAAGATCTGCCGATCATCGCCTTGACGGCGCACGCTTTGCCCGAAGACAGGGAAACCAGCCTCAAGAGCGGCATGAACGAGCACTTGACCAAGCCTGTGGATCCCGACGAAATCTACGCGGCCCTGAGGCAATGGGGTAAACGAAAGAAGGGGCTTCTGACCCATGAGCTTTGAGCGTTGAAAGCCCCTTGCGGGGCTGAGTTATTTGGCGAAATATTGCAAAGCAATAGGAATCAGGATCGCCCCCATGAGAAAGCCCATCATCCACCTGAAATAACTGTCCATCTTATCGTTCAACTTGTCGAACTTGGCGTTGACTTTTTCGAACCGTGCGTCAACGCTTTCCTCCATTTTGTCGAACCTTTCCTCCATCTTGTCGAACCTTTTCTCCATCTTTTCGAATCGCGCGTTCATCTCGCCGCGCAGATCGTTCACGGATTTTTCTATCCGCGTTTCGAATTTTTCGCGGTTCTTCCTCTCGTCGGCGAGAGTCGTGTCGATACGCCTCATCTCGCTTGCAAAATGTCTCTCATCCACTGCGGTAAAGGTCGGCGGATGAAATTCGCGGGGTGTATTGCGCTCTGTTGGGTTGGGTGCTGTCACTCCTGTTACTCCGCTTGGCATCGTCGACACCTCCTCTGCGGAAATTATAGCAAAGCCACCGCATAACGGGATAACCGCCGCACAAGTTTTACCCTTCTTGCCTTTCTTTCCTCTTCTTTCCTTTCTTTCTCCGCGCAGACACAATATAATAGAAATATTTTCGGGAAGATGTCAATTATTTCCAAAAGCAGGGAATTTCGGGAGGCGCAGTGAACCCCGGGAGGCAGGGGGTCTCGGGGGGCCGGCGAAAGCGCGAGTCTGAGCGGGCTCTGTTCCCCTGAGCTTTAATTTAAGGAGGAAGAAAGAAATGTCGTTGTTTGCGTCGGACAAGAATTTGGCATTGGAACTGGTGCGCGGTACGGAGGCGGCCGTCATGGCGTCGGGGCGGTGGATGGGCCGAGGGGACAAAAACGAGGTGGACCGGGCGGCGGTGGAGGCCATGCGCTATATGCTGAACACCGTCAGCATGAACGGGACGGTGGTGATCGGGGAGGGCGAAAAGGACGAAGCCCCGATGCTTTTCAACGGGGAAAAGCTGGGCACGGGCGAGGGGCCGGAGATCGATATCGCCGTGGACCCCATCGACGGAACCCGCTTGATGGCCCACGGGCTCAGCGGCGCTATCAGCGTCGTCGCGGCGGCCGACCGGGGAGCGCTCTTCAGCCCCGAAAACCTCTTTTATTTGGACAAGATCGTCACGGGTCCGGACGCCGCCGATTTCATCGACATCGACGCCCCGGTGCACGTCAACATCCGGCGCGTCGCCAAGGCAAAGAACAAGGCCGTCGAGGACGTGACCGTCGTGATGCTGGACCGGCCCCGCAACAACGCCCTCCGCGAGGAGGTCTGCAAACTGGGCGCGCGCATCCGCCTGATCCCGGACGGGGACGTCGCCGGGGCGCTGACGACCTGCTGGGCAAACGGGGCCACCGCCGACCTTCTGCTGGGCTCCGGCGGGTCCCCCGAGGCGGTCATCACCGCCTGCGCCATCAAATGCCTGGGGGGCAACATGCAGTGCAAGCCCTACTTCCGCAACCAAGAAGACGAGGACAACGCCAAGGCCCGGGGCATCGACAAGCACACCGTCTTGGAACTGGACAACCTGGTGAAGGGGGACAACGTTTTCTTCGCCGCCACCGGCGCGTCGGACGGGGACCTGCTGAAAGGCGTCGCGTATCGGGGCGCTCATATCCACACCTGGTCCTTGTGCATGAGGGGCAAGAGCGGCACCGTGCGCTACATCGAGGCCGTCCACTCGCCCAAAAAACTGTCCCAGCTGGGCAGTGCCATCGACTACGGCCCCCGGCACTGAGTTCAATCGAGGCTCGAGTTCTCGCCCCTTGAGAAAGATTCCGGGCCTCTTGTCTAGGGGGCGTGGATTGTGTTATACTGCCGTGGCTTGAGTTATTCAGGCATTTGTAAACGTTCAAACTGTGTATGATGCGCTCGGTCGAGGCAAGTATCTCCAGGAGGTTGGAGGTACGGCGCACAGGGATATAGGAGGTGTGTGTTTCGTGAAAAAAGGTACCTATCAGCCTCATCGAAAGCCGCGCAAGAGGAAGATCGGTTTTTTGGCTCGTTCTTCCTCGCCCACAGGACGCGCGGTTTTACGCAACAGAAGGCGCAAGGGTCGTAAGTGCCTGACAATGGCTTGACGATAAAAAAGGGCTGGGAGTTCGACCTCATTTTCCGCACCGGTTTTCGGGTACAAGGAGAACTGGTGCGGTTGTTGTTTTTGCGCGAAACGGGAGCGACGCCATGCGATGGAGGGCCTCGTGTGGGCTACGCCGTGGGCAAGAGGCAGGGCAAGGCTCACGTTCGCAACCGGGGCAAGCGCGTCTTGCGGGAGGCCTTTCGCAGACTGCGCCCCTGGACGTCCTCGGACGCGGTGCTCGTTTTCTCTCTCAAAGACAAGGCTCTCGGCCTCAAAGCCGACGAAATTTATTATGACATGGCGCGTGTGCTGCGAAAAAAAGACCTCTTGACCTCGACCTGGCCGGGCCCTCTTTGGAAATGACCGGAAACCTCGCTGTACGTTTATCGGTTTTTTTCATTCGAGGCTATCAGAAGTTTATTTCTCCTTGGTTGGGGGCGCGGTGCCGGTTTTATCCCACCTGCTCGCAGTATGCCGTTCTTGCGCTGACGGAGTGGGGGTTTTTCAAGGGGCTGTGGCTTACGGTCAAACGCCTGGCCAGGTGCGGGCCGTGGCACGAAGGGGGTTATGACCCTCCGCCCGGCCAAAAAGCAAAAAAAGCAAAAAAAAAGATTTCGAATTTGAATCCGGACTGTGATCGGTAAATTTTTTCCCAAGAAATTTTTAAGGCGGTGACGGGGTTGGGCTATTTGTGGCAGCAAGCCGGTAATTTTTTGATGTGGCTTTTGACGATGTTTTACGACGTAACGAACTCCTGGGGATTGGCCATCATCATTTTGACGCTGTTGGTGAGGCTCGCGATGCATCCTCTGACCCAGAAGCAGATGGTCAGTATGCAAAGGATGCAGAAACTGCAGCCTCGATTGAAGGTGTTGCAGGACAAGTATCAGGACGACAAGGAAACGCTGAACAAAGAGGTCATGGCGCTCTACAAGGAAAACAAAATCAACCCGGCCGCCGGATGTTTCCCGCTCCTGATACAATTGCCGATTTTCATCCTGCTTTACAACGTTTTGAGGGACGCCTCGACACACCAGAATTTTGTCGACGCCACGTTTTTGACCATTCGCCTGGACGGTTCGTTTCTGTCGACGATCGCGTCCGCCATCAACTTGGTGGATGCGGCGGGGCAATCCGTCCCCGTGGAACAGCTGGGCTTCGTGATGGTCGTTTTTTCCGCGATGACCAACCCCTCGCTGTTGTTTGCCAACCTGGGAATGTGGCTGCCCAACGCCATCCTGCTTCTGGTGATCGCTTTTTTGACCTGGTACCAGCAGCATCTCACCTCCTCGGGAAATCCACAGATGGCGATGATGGGGTGGTTCATGCCTCTTTTCTTGACGTTCATCTGCCTGAGCATCCAAGGAGGAGTGCTGCTCTACTGGGGGGTTTCTTCTTTGATGGGCGTGGTGCACCAGCTTCGAATCGTGCGGAAGACAAACATGGAGATGCAGGAAAAACCCGTTTTGCTGAAGGAAAAACCGACGCACAAAACCGATTCGTGACAGTGTTTTCGTAAGGGGTTTCAGGGGGGTCTGCGAGGACCCCGAAGAGGCCGAACGGGCTCTGCCCCCCTGAGCTTTAAATTATGAAAAGAGGTAGAGCTGTGGACCAGAATACACATCTTGTTTTTGATACGACTTCCGTGGAAGGCGCTTTGGAGCAGGCGTCCAGACAATGGGGAGTGCCCAGTGGAGATTTGAGCGCGGAGGTCGTGGGTGAGGAAAGAGGTTTTCTGGGACTTTTCGGCAGAAAA
>JAISWV010000071.1 GCA_031270755.1 Synergistaceae bacterium | reverse complement strand
CCGATGGCAAACATCTTTCCCGACTTTTTCCTTTTCGACTCCCCTTATCTTTTCCTCAACACGGAACACGCTTACGCGGGGCTCGACGGCCCGGTGGGCAAGGCCATTCTGAAGGACATGGAGAAAAAGGGCCTGAGAGGGCTCGCTTTCTGGGAGAACGGCTTCCGCAACTTCACCAACAGCAAAGTGGCCGTGAAGGTTCCGGCGGACGTCAAAGGGATGAAAATCCGCACGATGGAGAACGACGTTCACCTTTCCGCGTGGAGAGCCCTGGGCGCCAACCCCACGCCCATGGCGTTCACCGAACTCTTCACCGCGCTCCAGCAGGGCACCGTGGACGGTGAGGAAAATCCTCTGGGCATCATCGACGGCAACAAATTCCAGGAAGTTCAGAAGTACATTTCCCTGACCCAGCACGTCTACACTCCCTATATCCTGTGCATGAACCCGGACAAGTACAACTCCCTCTCCTCCGCTCAGAAGGCCGCCATCGACAAGGCCGCGAAAGAATCCACCGAATACCAGAGAAAGCGTTCTCAGGAGCTGGAGAAGCAAATCCTGGCGAAATGCGAGAAGACGAACGTGGTGACTTATCTGTCGGCCGGCGAAAAAAAGGTGTGGCAGGACATCGTCAAGGACGCCAATATATTCGACCTGGTCAAAAAGAAAATGGTGACGCCCTCTTATCTCGACGAGCTTCTGAAGCAGTAGCGCGGCTCACGCCGCGTCGCGAGGCAAACGAAATGAGGAATGTCCTATGAAACTGCTCAAATTTCTGGACGACAAGCTGGAGATGGTCCTCTGCGTCGCCTTGATGTCCTTTATGTCGTCCCTTTTGGCCGTGCAGGTATTCATGCGCTATGTCATGGGAAATTCGCTCTCCTGGTCGGAGGAGCTGGCGAGATACGTCTTCATCTGGCTTGTCTACATCGGCGTCAGCTACGGCGCGAAGGTCATGAAACACATCAGGATAGAAGCGGCTTTGGGCCTGTTTCCCAAAAAGCTGAGGCCCTACGCCGTGGTGGCGGGCGAGGTGATTTTTCTGTGCTTCTCCCTTTTTATCTGCTACACCGCCGGGAGAGTTCTCCAAAGGCAGATAAGGCTCAATCAGGTCTCGCCCGCGATGGGGATGCCCCTCTGGATCGTGTACGCCGCGCCGATGGTCGGGTTCGGCCTCTGCGCCGTGCGGGAGACCCAAAACGTCCTCTACAGGATAAAGCAGCTGCGCGGGGGCGGCGGAGGCGAGAATCATGGTTAGCGCAGCCCTGTTCATCACCCTGACGGTGCTTCTCATCCTGAACGTGCCGGTGGGCATCGCTATCGGCGGCGCCTCCATCGCGGCCATCTTCGCCGGGGACTCGCTTTCCATGGGCTATCTGGTCCAATCGCTGGTGTCCGGCTGCGACTCGTTTCCCATCATGGCCATTCCTCTTTTCATTCTGGCCGGGGAGCTGATGGCCAGCGGCGGCGTCTCGCGCCGGATCTTGGACTTTTGCGGCGTGTTTTTCGGCCGCATGACCGGCGGGCTTGCCATCGTCACCGTCGTGGTGTGCATGTTCTTCGCCGCGGTGTCCGGGTCGGGCCCCGCCACCGTGGCGGCCGTGGGCAGCATGGTCGTTCCCTCGATGCTCCGGCGGGGGTACGGCAAATCGTTTACCCTGGCGCTCATCGCCACGGCGGGCTGCATCGGGGTCATCATTCCGCCCAGCATCCCCATGGTCATCTACGGCGTAGCCACCCAAAACTCCATCAGCGACCTGTTTCTCGGAGGCTTCTTTCCCGGCTTCCTCATCGGCGGCTCGCTGATAACCTGGTGCCACTATTACTGTAAAAAACAGGGCTGGCAGGGCGACAATGAGCCGTTCTCCTGGGAGAGGGCGCGGCGCGTCGGCAACGAGGCGAAGTGGGCGTTGATCAACCCCGTCATCATCCTGGGCGGAATTTACTCCGGCGTCTTCACCCCCACCGAGGCGGCCGCCGTGGCCGTGGTTTACGCCTTCATCTGCGGCGTGTTCATTCACAAAGAACTGAACTTCAAAAATATCGTCGTTCCCATCGCCAGCGCCTGCTCCACCACGGGGACAACGATGGTGATTCTCGGCTGCGCCACCGCGTTCACCCGGATTATGACGGTGGAACAGATTCCCCGAATGGTCACCGCGTTCATGTTCTCCCTCTCGAACAACAAAGTCGTCCTGCTCCTGCTCATCAATCTGCTCCTCCTGGTCGTCGGCTGTTTCATGGACACCACGCCGGCCATGATCGTGCTCGCGCCCATTCTTCTGCCGGTGGCGCAGTCCCTCGGCGTAGACCCCATCCACTTCGGCCTGATCATGGTCGTCAACCTCGCCATAGGCTTCATCACGCCACCCCTGGGCATCAACCTCTTCGTGGCGGCGAGGGTCGGCGACGTCAAGCTGGAGGTTGTCACGAGAGGGATCGTGCCCTTCATTCTGGTCATGATCACCTGCCTGCTCGTGATCACCTTCGTCCCGCAGCTTTCTCTGTTCCTGCCCAGATTCTTCGGTTAGCCCGGCAAAGGCAGCAAGGACAGGGACGGATATATCATGCGGGTATTGGTTCTCGAAGCCAGCACCAGCGCCGCCAAGGCGCTGGTGTATGACGATGAAAAAGGCATTTTGTCCGTCGAGAGCGAAAGTTACGGCCCGAAGATCGACAGCGGCGGCGTCCACGACGCCCGGGGGGTTTACGATGTTTGCCTGCGCCTGGGCCGGAAGGCGGTATCGGGCGCGGGAGCGAAGGCGGGGGAAAAGAGTATCGCCGCCGTCGCCTG
>JAISWV010000132.1 GCA_031270755.1 Synergistaceae bacterium | reverse complement strand
TTAATCGAGGTATGTTAAGCGGCTTCAATACCAGTGCCCAAGTAGCATTGACTTTTTCTAATGAGAATAAACTCTATAATTGAGAGTTGTGTATACATTCCAAACGATGTAAGCCATTGCTATGCCTTGATTTGAGAGCATTACCCTTCAAAAGTCTGAAACTCACGCTAGTACTACGTAACATCTAATGCTTTACAAAATATCATGCCTATTCACAATACGAGGCGTCTATGGTAAATTATTTCACGCGAATGCAACATTTGGGCAAATTGTCGCATTCGGTTTTTTGTGTTTTTTGTTCTCTCTGATAACCTCGCCATACCATTCAATGCGCCAATGATACCAATGGGCGAAAATGGTGGTCTTACTGTTTTTATCCTTTTTTCATACGGATTTTTCAGGAGTTGGAGATTATCGGACTATAATGATTCAAGGAAAATGGTAGGCGAGAAACCTGAGCACCGTATGCCTGAAAAGTTCGCCTGCAGTCACGCAGGTACTTCGAATACGCAGTCGCGGGCAAAAAGTGCAATTGATGTCTGACGAACGGGAACGCTTTCAAGAAGAATTGACCTTCGTCGAGGCCGAACTGCACCGTCTGGACGGCACAAAGAAAAGTCGTCATTTACGATTACCTGGACGATAAAGTTCCCATGCTGCTGAAGATGTTCGGTAAACGGCAGCGAGGATACCGAACGATAGGGTATGATATGCAGGGAACCGGTAATTTGGGAAATTTACGTTGTATAAAAAACACGCACACATTATAGCCGTTCGTGCAGGAGTTTCAAAAATTTACGGCTGGGAGCGGGAAGAGAAAGGCGCGGCAGATCCTCCGGTCGGTGGAGTCCCCACTCTCCGGCGCGGATTTTTTCGCGCAAAGAGGGTAGAATATTCGCTTGGCAGGTCACGAACCAAGCCGTCACCCGATGGTTCGTGAAAGAAAAACGCGCCGTGCCTATCTCTTCCCAGGACAGGCATTCGAGCCCCACATCCTGCCCCCACGCGCCGCCGTCGGCACGGACGTTTTCCGTCTTTCGCGCGAACCAGGGAATCTCCCAAAAACCAGCCCACAGCCCCTTGTCAGGGCGGCGATGCAGCAGGCAGCTTCCCTCGGCGAAACACAGAACGCCCCAAGCTCGAATCTTTTCCACCGCGGGACGCGCCTTGGGCAGAGGGCGTACCTCTTGAACGCCGCGCTTCCTTGCGATGCAAACTTCGCTCCAGGGACAGTCCGTGCAGAGGGGAGCCTTTGGCAGACAAACCAGCGCCCCCAACTCCATCAAGGCCTGGTTGAAGTTCCGCGCTTCTCCCTCCGGCATCATCTCCGAGACTTTTCCCGTAACCAGGCGCTTCAAAGCAGGGCTCCCTCCGGTCTCTTCCAGGTCGAAAAGGCGCGACGTCACCCGCTCCACGTTGCCGTCCACCGCGGGAACGGAAACGTTGTAGGCGATGCTGGCTATCGCCCCCGCCGTGTAGGGGCCGATACCCGGGTATCGGGACAGGGCCTCGACGGAGGGCGGCGGCGTCGCGTGTCCCTCCTCGACCATGATGCGGGCGGCCGAAAGCAAGCTGCGGCAGCGGGAATAATAACCGAGCCCCTCCCACAGCTTTTCGGCTTTTGCGTCGGCGGCCCCCGCCAGCGACGCCAGGTCGGGGTAGGCCGAAATCCATCTTTCGAAATAAGGCAGCACCGTATCGACCTGGGTTTGCTGCAACATGAACTCCGACACCAAGATCTTGTACGGATCGTAGTCCTCCCGCCAAGGAAGAGCTCTGGCATGACGAGAAAACCACTCCAGCAAGAGCTCGGTCATTTTTTTCCCCAAGTCTTCTTCTCCCAAGTCACCGCACCCTATCCGACATTCATATCCTATCTATTGACTCCGGCGAAATTTTCGTTGATAATATTATCTCATGTTCTCTTTTTGAAAGAACATCTTACGGCTCAGTTCCGGTCGATCTCTGAATCGGCGAATTTTTGGGGTGTAGCCAAGCGGCAAGGCAGCGGACTTTGGCTCCGCCATCGTTGGTTCGAATCCAGCCACCCCAGCCATATTCACTTCGACGTTCACGACTTCCTAAAATGCAAGCCTTTGAGCTAAAATATCAAAGTAAAGACATCAAGATAAAATCGGAGGAAATCGCCATGTTGAAGGCTTTGACTGCGTATACCAGTGAAATCGACGACGTAGAAGCGGCGGTCTCGGAAATTTTGGCGCAATTGGACGTGGAAAATCGCTTGTTGGCCAACAGCGTGGGGCTTCTTACCTGTTATGGGGACTTTATCGAATCCGGGGTGGTGAAGGCGCTCTGCGACGCGCTGCCCTTCGAAGTTGCGGGGTCGACCACCTTGGGCAACGTCGTTCCCGGCGCCACCGAAACGATGCTGCTGACCCTGATGGTATTGACCAGCGACGACGTCTCGTTCGCGGTGGGATTGACCGAGCCGTTCCTCTCGAAAGACAAAGCGGCGCTGCGCAAAGGATACGAGTCGACACTGGCAAAGCTGGGGCGCCGCCCTTCCCTCATTTTCAGCTTCGTTCCGCTTCTCATGAACGCCGGGGGCGACTTTTTTGTAGACGCCCTCACGGAGATTTCCGGCGGAGTTCCGAATTTCGGAATGCTCGCCGTCGATCATAACAGCGACTATCACGAATCTCGCGTGATTTGCAACGGTGAAGCACACCGCGAGCGTTACGCTTTGGTTCTTCTCGCGGGGGACGTGGAGCCCGGATTTTTTACAGGGTCCATTTCGGCGGAAAAGATTTTCAGAGAAAAGGGAGTCGTCACGGCATCCAGCGGCAACCAGCTTCAAACCGTCAATGACAAGCCGGTGGCCGAGTATCTGCGGGGAATCGGCCTCATCGCCGACGACAATGGCATGATTGTGGGAATCAACTCCTTTCCGTTTATCGTCGACTACAACGACGGCACGATGCCAATCCTGCGGGCAATTTTCGCGCAAACACCCGAGGGCTACGCGGTGTGCGGCGGAGACGTCCCGGTGGGCGCAACTCTGTCGGTGGGGTCGATGAACGCCGACGAGGTGATTGCGACGACCACGGAAGCTCTTTCCTCCGCCCTCGCTTCTCGGGATTTCGGTTGTATCCTCATGTTTTCCTGCGTGGGGAGGTATTTTGCTCTGGGCTACGAGCCCATGCGCGAGATCGAGAAGGTCCGGGAACTCATGGAAGGAACGGGCGTCCCCTATCAGCTCACCTATTCCGGAGGCGAGCTGTGCCCGGTCTATGAAACGGAAAAGTCTGACGGTTTCGTTACGAACCGCAGTCACAACAATACGCTCGTGGTCTGTGTACTCTAGAGCGCCTCGATGAACCGGGAAGTGAATGGTGTGCCGGAAGCGCGGATGTTTATCGACAACCTGAAAGAAGAAGCGAAAGAGGAAATCCGCAAACTGCGCGCAGAGAACAAAAAACTGCTGCGCGAGCTCCACTACGAACGCAACATCAACAGACGCAACAAAATAATCGCCGAATCCAGAGATAACCTGAGCAAAATCGTTTCCGCCGAGAAAGACCGGTTGGAAAAATACATGAATCTGCTGCTCACCAACTGTCCTGACATTACCATGTTCTTCGACCGGGAGGGCCAGATCGTCCTCGCAAGCGATTCGTACCTGAAGAGCCGTAAGATCCCCGTCTTTGGCATGATCAGGGGAAAATCATACCGCGAGCTGTTTCCCCCCGATATGGAAGAGGACTTTCTGCAGCGCGTGGACGACATATTTCAAACCGCTCTCATAGAAAAACGCTCTATCGAGGCGGAATGCGACATCGACTGGAGACACGACGGAAATTCCCGCCATTACTACATCCATGCAATTCCAATGATCGAAGAGTCTGGAGCCACAGAGGGGGCGATGTTTCTCTTCTACGACATGACGGAGATTTCGAAGGCAAGGCTCGAAGCCGAGCGCGCCCGAGAAGCTGCCGAGCGATCGAACCGCGCCAAAAGCGAATTTTTGTCCCGTATGAGCCACGAGATCCGCACTCCCATGAACGCCATCTTGGGGATGACGGAATTGCTGCTGCGTAAAGAAATACCCTCCGCCGTGCGAGAGGACGCTTTGGGGATCAAGTACGCGGGGAGCAGCCTCCTCGCCATCATCAACGACATTTTGGATTTTTCCAAGATCGAGTCCGGGAAAATGGACATTCTTCCGGTGGAATACGATCTGGCTTCACTCATAAACGACGTGGTCAGCGTCATTCGAATGAAACTCTTGGAAAAGCCCGTCTTGTTCACGGTGAACGTGGACAGTTCTCTCCCGAGGCGCTTGATTGGCGACGAACCCCGCATTCGGCAGGTGCTCTTGAACCTCCTCGGCAACGCGGCAAAATACACCCATTCGGGACATATCGCATTGACCGCTGACGGCGCTCCGGACTCGGACCGGATACTTCTCCGCTTTGCGGTCTCCGACACGGGCATAGGAATCAAAGAAGAGGATATTTCAAAGCTCTTCGTCGATTTTTCCCAAGTCGATACTTATAAAAATGGATCGCTGGAGGGGACGGGGCTGGGGCTTTCCATAGCTCAAAGCCTTTGCCGGCTGATGGATGGGAAGATCACCGTAACGAGTAGCTACGGAACCGGCAGCGTTTTCACGGCCGCGATACCTCAAAAGATCGTGGACCGAACCCCGCTTGCCTCGGTCGACGACGCTCCACGGAAAAAAGTTCTTCTCTACGAAAAATGCCAAATCTGCGCCGATTCCCTGATGCGTTCCTTCGATGACTTGGGTGTTCCATGCAAAGCGGTTCGCGATGCCGCGGATTTTCGCAAAGAATTGGAAACCGGGGACTACCGATTCGTGTTTCTCTCGGCGCAAACTTATGAGGAGGTTAAAAAGTACACTCACAAAAACTCACAAAACTCACAAAACTCACAAAAAAATTTCGGCGCGGCCGTGATCGTCATCGCGGATATCGGTAAATTGCCGGCGCTGGGGGAGGTCCGTATTCTCGCCGCTCCGCCCCGCGGCACATCCATCGCCAACTTGCTCAACGACGAAAGCGACGCCTCGGCCTATCATGAAAACAGCGATGCGCTTATCGGCTTCACAGCCCCGGCAGCGCGCGTCTTGATCGTCGACGATATCCCCACCAACCTCAAAGTTGCGGCAGGGCTGATGACTCCTTATAAAATGCAGATAGATTGCTGCGAATCGGGAGCCGAAACGATCCGTCTGATTCAAGAAAACCGTTACGACCTGGTGCTGATCGATCACATGATGCCTGACATGGACGGGATCGACACCGCGGAGGTCATCCGCGGGATGCCGGGTGATTACTACCAAAATCTTCCGCTGGTCGCTTTCACGGCCAACGCCATGACAGGAATGCGGGAAATGTTTTTGGAAAAAGGCTTCGACGACTATCTCACCAAACCCATCGAAATCAGGAAACTGTACGCGATCATAAACAAATGGATTCCTCGGGAAAAGCGCCGGCAGGGAACGTATAAGCCGGAACCTCGGTCTCCGGTACCCCGGTCTCGTTTGCCGGAGGGGCGGAATGTGAAAGGAATCGACCTCTCCGCGGGCAAAGACCGCTTTTACGACGAAGAATCCTATCTTCAAGTCCTTCATGCTTATTGTCAGCACACGCCGGCTTTGCTCGAAAAATTGAAGGACGTCTCGGAGGAAAATTTGAAAGATTACGCCGTGACGGTACACGGAATCAAGGGGTCGAGTTATGGAATCTGCGCCGCGGCGGTGGGAAAAGAAGCGGAAACACTGGAGCTCGCGGCCAAGGCCAAGGACCTCGCGGTGATAAGGGAAAAAAACGACGCATTCATCGAAACCGTGAAGGAGCTTCTGTCGGACCTGAAGCGGCTGTTGTCGGACCTGGGGATGGGCGCGGAGAAAAACAAAGTGGAGAAAGCAGTGAAGCCCTCTCCCGATAAAGCTCTTCTCGAAACATTGTTCTCGGCCAGCAAAAAATTCAAGCTGTCCGAGATGGAAAAAGCTCTGGCGGAACTGGAACGCTACGAGTATCAGGACGACGCGGAGCTGATCCCCTGGCTGAGAGAGCAGGTGAACAACCTGGAGTACGAAGCCATACAGAAACGGCTCGAGTCCTTCACATGAAAAACGCGCGCTGAATGCGATGTATCGCGAAGATGTCGGGGATATTTCGCTGTTCTGGGGAGAGACCGGGCGGGGTGAAAAGGATAAAGGCGGCTGGGGAATTAGTCACCTGTTGAAGCGGCGTGACGCGGAACATGCAAAATGCAAAAGATCCTTCAAATTGCTCTTGAACTTGCGGGCGCTAAACGTCTTCCGGTTCGGATGGATGATACTAAAATTTTCAAAATCATCTAAGGATCATCCGGGTATGACGTGGGAATTATTCAAACAACTTCCTCGTGCTCTCGCAGACCCTATAGCGATAATGGTCGAACCGATTATGATCCTCGAGCCCGCGCTGGATTCCCAGATATAAAAATGGAACGAGCGACATGGGAGTTGATTTCAGTTCGCTTCATAACAGGAGATCTCCATCCAGACCACGACACTATCGCCGCATTCCGTAACAGAATGAAGGATGCTTTAGATAAGATTTTTCTACAGATATTATTGATAGCGCACGCGATGGGAGTGTTGAAACTTGGAACAGTAAGTCTTGATGGGACCAAGATGAAAGCGAATGCGTCCAAACATAAGGCGTTCAGCTATGGG
>JAISWV010000043.1 GCA_031270755.1 Synergistaceae bacterium | reverse complement strand
TTGACGGTTCAGGATATACTGGACGCGAAAAACTACACGTTCAGATTGATATCGGTGTGGATAAACGGAAAGGTCGTCCAAAATCGCGGCGATTATCCCGTGACGCCGGTCCCCGACGGAGGAGAGGTCGAGATAATCCACATGATAAGCGGAGGATAACTGAGGCGTCATCCGAACGCCTGATGAGCTCGCGGTCGGTCACAAGATAGAGCGTGTAGTCGAACTCAGGCTTCATCGTACTTCGCCCGCATCAACAGCGTATGAGCATCCATGCGGCTTATGGCGTCGTGGAAACTGCCGCTGCCCAGATAGTCCGCGCGTTCGTAAGCGATTTCGCCGGCGATTCCCATCAAGAGCAGTGCCGCGACCACCGACGTGACGACGGTTATACCGAATACGCCGTGCGCCGAAAACGTCTTGATGTCGGCATGGATACCTGCGCCACCTCTGCAATCCTAACCGTCAATACTCAACGCTTTTTTCACTGAAATTCCTCCATTTTCACGGCCGCCCGCTATAAAAAAAGCGCTCCCCCAAGGGCAACGCCATAATTTTCACTATTATACTCCCTACGACGGTATTAACCGACAGGTTCAAAAGGTCAGGTTTTAACCTTCTCAACTCCGCAGAGTTCCCCCGTGTGAATTACCGTTTAATTATAATATATAAAATTATAGCTATTCCGTGCATTTAGACAGTATTTTTCAGTTGCCCAGCCGCTTCAGTAGGTGACGTAAGAACGAATCAATACGAGTCAAACGCATTCCTAAAAAATTTATCGAGGTCAGGCTGAATCGACTTTCGGTTTGGAGCTTGCAGTGGCACCGCTTCAGAACGTGACGTGAGGATATACTCGCGCAGTTCTCTCGATAAGTTGAGTTTGTCATTTTCATCGCCGGTTTTCTTGATTTCAATGAGGTTGAAAATCTCTTGTTTCACATTGTTGTCGCGTATTATCTCCTCTACTACCCTGTCGAACCGCATCGGAGGCGAACCGTTACCATCTTCTATCCACTTCATGCATAACAATGGACGCAGCATGTAGAACAATCCTTTGATCGAAGACGTTTCTTCAAAACGCGCGGTACTTCGCTCCATCATACCTCGATAATGATGCCAGACAGCGAGTGGGTTGAAATAATCCTCCGCAAATTCGTTCATTTCTTTCAGAAACGAAGGCATAGCATGGTAAACGACCGGTGAAGACAGCCATTCTATAAGCGGACCGTTGGATTTACGAAGCAATTTCAAGGTTTTTCTCAGTTCCCAGCCGTTGATGTCGAGTTCTCCTTCCTTCGTTTTTTCGATACCCAGGTCGAGAACGTCCGGTTTTTCTTCGAGCGCGATACTCAGATACCAGTCTCTTGAATGTACGTATATAAAGCGAACGTCAAAATCCGAGTCGCGCGAGGCGAAATTCCAACCTCTGCTTCCTGATTCGCAGCAGTAAAGAACCCTGATGTCGTTCTCCCGCTCCGCGGTGTTCAGCTTTTCATGGATTGCTTTCAACGTGCCCGCAGAAATGTCGAATCCGGCATCGAAGCGCGAATCGTATTTGCGTCCGGAAAACGCCGAATTTGACGGTCTGGGAATTGGCAATCCATAACAGGACAGCACGCAGGATCCCGCGAATTTAGCGTCGGGAATGGCCGCGTAAGGAGCTTTTTTTTGCAACGTCTCCACGTGGTTCATCATTGCGACAAGCCGATTTTCTATCTCCTTCCATTCAATTTTTCCCATTTTTACGGCGATGAGTTCTTCACGCCCTTTCAACGGAAAAGAAATACAACCGGTCAATAAAAGTTCTTCCATCTGCATAAGCGCGCGAAGCGCGTGAGACAAGGCTTTGTAATCCAGGCCGAGGTTATGTTCGGCTTCCTTGGCGCGTTCGCCGAAACGATTCATGTCGGCTTCCACGCGTCTTTTGAATTCGGCCATTCGCGTATTTCCGTCATGAAGCTTTCGGCAAAGATATAAACCGGGACGGTCATGAACATCATGTATTTTGCAGAAGCGTTTGTCTCCGCAGCATTCGACGAGAGGCTGCAGGTAATCGGCGAGCCGTTCGTCGGGAGACGGAGATGGACACGACTCCGCAAGAAACGCACTCACCGATTTGAGCGCGCCGAGGTGCGAACCTTTGATCCCGTATTTTTTTGCCTGCCCCATGCTGTATTCGGCGTACGTTTTCCCGTTTGCCGTATCTATCAATTTGAGCGGGCGAGCGAAAACTTCATCCAAAATTCCGTTTCTGTACAGCGTACAGGCGGCGTTCGAAGGCGAAAAAAGGAGGTCCAGCGCGCCGGTATCACCTGACGGCAGTAATTTCAGCAGCCAGTATTGAAGTGACCAGAGGTCGATGTCGAAATCGCCGGGATCATTTTTCTCTGACGTGTTTCCCGACGTAAGCCGCAAACTTCTCTGATCGTTTCCGAGGGCCAGCGACGCGAATTTCGGAAGATATAGTCCGCGCGCGTCCAGGTCGGATTTTCCTTCGATACGCGTTCCATACAACGTCGATCCCGACAGAGTGAGATACAGCAAGTCGGCGTCGTTCTCGGCGCACATCTCACGTGCTTTCGCCAGAAGAAATTCTTTTTGTTTTTCAGTTACCGGCATTTTCCTCTCCTTGCAGTGTGGTCTGTGTCTTTTTTAACCATCGGATAGCTTCTTCTCGGCCGCGAACTTCGCCCGTTCCGACGGCAACGTCCAGTTCTTCCAAGATTCTGCCAACCGTGCGCCCCGGAGAAATGCCAAGTATTTTCATGATATCGTTGCCATCAATCAACCGTCTGACCGACGCTTCCCCGGCGCGTAAAAGGTTGCTTTGTATCTGCCGAAAAAGACGCTGTGCCGAAATAACCTTTTCTCCGCTGCCCATAGCGCCTTTTGCGTCGCATAACGCCAGATCGAATAGTTTTTCCGATAATTCCGGTCCGAGTTTACGGAGCAGTTTTACGCCGGTACGCTCTGTGAAATCTCCTCCGGGGATCATGTGGCAACGTACCAGGCTGGCAACTTGCGACGCAATTTTCCCAGGCACTGCCCATTTATTCAACAAACCGAGCGACATCCGCTCGCCGGTTTCATCGTGACCGAAAAAACAGGTGTGTTCATACTTAGGATGGGGTCGGGCCGTTTGCGGTTTGCCGATGTCATGAAACAGAGCCGCGAACGCGAGAACGATGTCCTTTTTCTCCGCGCGGATGGCAATCGTTTTTTGAACTTCTTCCACCACTCGGAAAGTATGTTGCAGCACGTCGCCTTCAGGATGGAAGATGACAGGTTGTTCTACTCCGCGCATGGCTTCGATTTCGGGAAGAATCGTCGGCAGCAGAGAATAGTTGTCGAGCAGCGTCAAGAAACTGTATGGATGTACCGCGAACCCCTTCAGAAATTCTTTCCCGAACCGTTCTCCCGGGACGCTGGCGAGTTCCGTCTTGTGCTCCTGTATGAACCGTTTCGTTTCCTCTTTGGTTTTGTCGTCCACCGCAAAGCCCAGTGTGCAGGCAAAACGCAGCAACCTGACGACGCGGACGGGATCGGCTTCGTAAGGTGACGTGGGAGCCGGAACAAGACGCAGCACGTTACACCGGATGTCTGATTCTCCGCCCCAAGGGTCGATTATTCTGCCTTGTGCGTCCATTGCAAGAGCGTTGATTGTGAAGTCGCGCCGTTCCAGGTCTTTTTGGATAGAAGGTCCCGTAAGAAGCGAGATTTCCACCGGGAAGCCAGACAACGACGTACTGACCGTGCAGAAAGGCGGTTTGCCGACGATCGCGCCGCCGACCTTCCCGGCAATCGCGTTCGCATCCTGTCCGGCGCAAACGACATCCACATCCGACGGTTCGCGCCCCAAAAGAAAGTCGCGAACGACCCCTCCAACGAGCCAGGCATGTTCAATTCCCGCTCTTTTCAGCTCAAGTAAAAGGTGAATAAAATGGTCCATGAGTTTTCTTCAATGCCAATATCATCCAATCTCGAATTATCGCGGTGAATTTTTTTTATGTACAGCAATAGCGAGAATAGTCTTTTATCTTTTTTTCAAGCCGATTCGCGAGGTATTGATTGCCTTCTCTCAATTCCGAAAGAATCAATTTCGCTTCACCATGATACTGCGAAATTTTGTCAGGTCCCCATGAATTCGGAGGCTTTTGCATATTGGTAATTCTGTCGGCAAGTTTGACGGCCCATACTTCTTTCGGACACTCTTTAATTCGTCGAAGAGAATCTTCCATACGTTTTTCTTTGGATAAGTCTTTATCCTTGGTCAATGCCTGAACACTGTAAGTTACAAGCCCTCCGAAACATTCTTCGAGTTCAAGCGTAGTCGTCTCCGTATCCTCAAGTACGTCATGAAGGAGGGCGGTCTGCACGGCAAGTTTGAGATTGAAATTTTCAGTATGTCTATCTGCTACGAGAATTTCCATACAAACATTGCTCAAATGGACAACGTAAGGAATATGCGAATCCGGAAGAGTTTGATTTTTCATGGCATGACGATCTCCCGCAAAGAGAATCGCCGTTTGGTAAATTGTCTGGATGTCTGTGCCCTCGATCAGATAATTTTTCAAATCTTCGACGAGAGCTTCGGCATAATCCCATGCGGAAAACCCCCATTCCCGTTGTGAAGGCTCTTCCGAAATGATAATGGGATCGGCTCCGAATGTTGTATAGTAAGAAAACAGGCTATTTATGTCCTGTCCGTGGACCCACATACCTATGATATCCTCCCGGACATATTTTTTCGCATGTTCAAGTGCGTCGTTGTAGCACACGAAATTGCCTACGTCATATTCTTCTGCTGGATCGGCAAAATGAAAATTATCTAAAACTCGTATGAAATATCCCATTTTCAAATCCTTTCCGACACAAAACTCTCATTCCAGAAAACGCCGGATAAATTCCGAATAATCGTCTTTCATTGGCAATTCCAGGTCTACGACGATATGCCTCCGCGTGAAAGTCGTTTCTTCCTGTGTCTTCTTATTCAAACCTTTTCCTTCAAACGATTCCCAATGCAGACCAACGCCGCGTTTCTGCCAATTCGGGAGGTCGTTGAAGTTGATGCTGTTTTGGAAGAGAAATTCGTTTTTCGCAACCACAGATTTTTTCAGCAGGAACTCCGCGGCTTCGGATGCATTTTTGCCCTGGTGTCTCTGGAGCCAATAACAATGAGCGTTCAGCGCGTTCCGAAACGCGTCCTCGTTTCGCCAGCGAAAGTAATCTATAACAAGCTCCTCATTTGGAAGTTCGGAAATTCTGCAATCGAAGCAGGCAAGATCGTCAAGCAGCAGCGAAAATTTCGCGCTGGCTTCGCCCGCGAGTATGGAGTTGAATTTGCGGGTCTTTCTTTTGAAGGCGATTTCACTTTTATCGAAGAGAAGTGAAATTTCGTCGCTCTCCGTGAATCCATACAATACCTTGAAGCCGCAATCCATAAGATGTTTGGTAGTTTCTGTCATCATGTCTCGGAACCGCGCGTCGAAAGGCGCTTCGAATTTATGAACCTCTTTCGTGAGGCGTGTGAAATTCCTGCCGTCAATTCGCGCGACGATGTAAATTTCAGGCGGGACAATACGATCCTGCAAGGTTTCATATACGCGCATCTTTCTGTCGAGATCGTCAAATTTCATCTGAAAAATCCTCCAAAATAAATTCAAAGTCCGAAGTCATTCGCACGTAATACAACATGTCAAAACCCTCCTCGTATTTTGGCAGTTCCAGTTTTTTGTAAGTACCGGCAACTCCCGCGACAGGGATTCGCTCCTCGCCCGGTCTTTTTTCGTTCAACGCGAGCGCGTCTTTGATCACGGACTTGAAATAATACCCAACGACTTTGAATCCGGCGCTTCTTGCCAGTTCGATGTACTTTCGGCGCTCCGAAGCGGTCACGTTCGTGTTATCCACCACGAAAGGCTGTTTCGCTTCGATGCAGGCGCGAAACAGAATATCCTCCCGATGGCGAGTTCGGAACATATCCATGTTGATGCGCACGTGTGTTTTGAAAAAACGCCGCTTGTAAAACTCGCTTTTGCCTGTAGCCTGTATACCGATGAAAATAATCGCTTCCATGTTTTGCAACTCCAAATTATGCCGCTCATTTTGAGAAATAATTCGTGTATTGCTGTATCGCGTGCCGCGGACTATTGGGCTGATTTACGACACAATAATCATCCTCCTTCGCGGCGATTGTTTCATTCAACGACACCCTATATTTCCGCTTGTTCGCATGAGCCAGAAAAACAGCCCACATCTCTGCCAAGGTCATCTCGGTGACCGGTTTTCACGTCACGCCTTTCAGTTTTGACAATTTGACAGATATAATACTCACGGCATCCAGGAAGGCTTAGATGATCCCCTTCATTCCCGGTTGCTTTGACTGATATTTTATCTCAAAATCTTTTACGCCGCTCGAATTTGCCGGGTTTTTTTGGCAAACTAAGCGCTTACAGTCTATTTTAGTCCGTCAAAAGTTGCATTTACTTTGTCCGTCCACCCCCTTGATTTTCCTTATTTTTTATCTTATCATTAAATTACAAACAAATATCGCTCTCCGAGCCATGCCTCCTAAAGGTGACGACCTATGGAGGATGGCCGATAGGGTACGGCGGGAAACGGCCGTGCCTCCCGTTTGGAAAGGTGAGGCTGCGCGAGAAAAAATTTGTGCCGCCCTCCACAAGGGGGGCGGTTTTGTTTAGCCTCCCAGGGTACGCTCTCTGTCTCCATTCTCCCAAGTGGATTCCGGGAACCCGAAAGGAGCGCGGATTTTCACATCTACACCATCTTTTCACGTCGGGGAGGCGATACCCGCCTCCCTCCCATATATCGAAACAACGCGCGGTTTGGCGAACCGCTGTTTGTTGCTATGTACCATAAATTTTCAGAACTGGAGGAGTTATGAAATGAGAAGGAAGTTTTTCGGCAAAAAGGTTTCTGTCGCGTTATTTTTGGTATTGATGATCGCTTTGGCACTGGCGTCGGCGTCCGCGGCCGCGCCAGCCACGCAGGTCCTGAGGATGGCTACGACGACCAGCACGGATAACACCGGGCTGCTCGACTACCTGGCTCCGATACTCAAAGCCGATATCGGCATTGATTTGCAGTGGGTAGCGGTGGG
>JAISWV010000129.1 GCA_031270755.1 Synergistaceae bacterium | reverse complement strand
TGGGAGTTTTTCCGTTGGAGCTGCAGAACAACGGGAATACGCTGTTGGTGGCGATCTCCGATCCCTTGAACTTCCTGGTTCAAGACGAACTGCGCATGGCGACGACGCTCAACATCAAGTTCGCCCTTGCCACCGAGCAAAACATCTATTCGGCTTTGGTCGCGATCACGAGTGGAGTACCCTCTTCCCCGAATCTTCTGTCGTTCGACACGAACGAAGTTCAGCCTGCCCCCGATTCTCCATCGGCGTCTTTTTCGCCTTCCCCCCTTCCGTCGCTGGAGGCATTGGGGTTCGGGCCCGGTGCAGAGCTTTCGTCTTCAGCCGAAGAACTTGGATTTACGGCTCCTCAAGTGGAAGCGCCGCAAATAGAAGCGCCTCGCGTTGAAGGGCCTCAAATTACAGTCCCTCAGACGGTAGGGTCTTTTCTCGAATCTGCCGTCAATACCTTTGCGCCGCCGCTATCTCCGGCTCCTCCCGCGGCGGCCACCGTTTCAGCGCCGCCCTTTCAAGCGGAAACCCCGGCGGCACAGGTGACCGCTTCAGTGCAGACGGCGTTTGCCCCTCCTGTCTCCTCCGCGCAAGCGGCGGTGCAAACCACAGTCGCCGCCCCGGCGGCAGCCGTGCAGCCTGTCCCCGTGAATCCAGCTCCTGTGCAGGCGGCCCCCGTGCAGGCGGTGGAAGCGGCAGCGCCTCCAGCACCCCCGGTACCAGTGCCTACGGTTGCCGATGCGCCGAAAATTGGCATGTCGGGAAACATTCTAGAAATGATGCGTTCTCAACCCAAATTGGGCGATATTCTGGTCCAGGCCGGGGTCATCACCGACATGCAGTTGGGGGAGGCGCTCAAGAAACAAAAATACACGGGAAAGCGCCTTGGAGAAATTCTCGTAACCGAGGGTATCATCACGGACGTGAAACTGGCGGAGGCGTTGTCGACTCAGCTCAAGCTGCCGATGTTCACCTTGACCCGTTACCGCCCCATGCCGGAGGCCATAAAATCGGTTCCCCGCAATGTCTCCGAGCGCTTGCAGTTGATTCCTCTTTCCATCGTGGAGGAGGACCTGCTGCTGATCGCCATGGCCAACCCTCTGGACCTTCTGGCCCAGGACGAGGTACGTATGCTCACCGGACGCGACATCAAGGTGGGAATTACGACGCTTTCGGAAATCCAGAACAATCTGGAGCGACTCTACAGCCTCCAGGGCAACTTGGAAGAGGCCATCGTGGAGATATACGGCGATACCGAGGTTCCTCAAGACATGCCGGAGTCCGGCGCCGACGATGCCCCGGTCATTCAGCTGGTCAGCAACGTTTTGGATCAGGGAGTCCGGGAGGGGGCCTCCGACATTCACGTCGAACCCTATGAAAAGAGCGCGCGCATACGGTATCGCGTGGACGGAGCGCTCTATACGGCCTTCGATTACCCTGTGGCCCTTCATCCGGCCGTTTCCGCCCGAATGAAGATCATGGCGGGCATGGACATTGCCGAAAGGAGAAAACCCCAGGACGGACGTATTTTGATCAAAGTCGCGGGGCGTCGTATCGACCTTCGCGTCAGTTCGCTGCCCACAATGAACGGCGAAAAAATGGTTTTGCGTATTTTGGACCAGGAGAGTTCGGCGGTAGGGCTCGAACGCCTGGGTTTGGAAGCCGACGATATGGAGAAAATAGACGTTTTTTGCGGAACGCCTTGGGGCATCATGCTGGTTACAGGCCCCACGGGAAGCGGCAAGTCCACGACCCTTTATTCCATACTGGAAAAAATCAACCAGCCCGACGTGAACATCATTACGGTGGAGGACCCCGTGGAGTTCACGGTTGCCGGGATCAACCAAGTCCACGTCAACGAAAAGGCGGGCCTGACTTTCGAGTCCGCGCTGCGCTCCATTTTGCGCCAAGACCCCGACAAGGTCATGGTGGGGGAAATACGCGACCAGAAAACAGCGCAAATCGCCATAAGGGCGGCGCTTACGGGCCACTTCGTCTTGTCGACCCTTCACACCAACGACGCGCCCAGCGCGGCGACGCGCATAGTCGATATGGGAGTCGCGCCGTTCTTGGTCTCCGCGTCTTTGTCGGGGGTCATCGCTCAGAGACTGGTGCGCAAGCTCTGTCCTTTCTGTAAAGAGGAGTACGAGATGGACCCCAACATGTGCGAGGCCCTGGAGGTTCCTCGAGGTTCCCATGCCTGGAAAGCCAAAGGCTGCAACGAGTGCCGGCAGGGGTACAAAGGAAGAAAGGGTATTTACGAGATCATGATGGTGGACGACGACCTGAGAAAAATGATCCTGGAAGGAGTGAGCAATATCACTCTCCGTACCGAAGCCATAGCGAAAGGGATGAAAACGCTGAGAAGGTCGGGCATCAACAACGCTCTGGCGGGGTTGACGAGTATCGAAGAAGTTTTTGCCACGACTCTTTAGAGCCGGCGCGCCGCCCCTTTCTCACGCAAATTTTTGTTCGCTTGCCGCAGGCATTGAGTATTTTTGCCTGATTTATGATTATGCAACCGGCTATTCAAGTAAAAACGAATTTAAAGTAAAATTAGACTCAATATTGAAGAAAATGTCATGCCGCATACGGGAGGGGTCTATTGTGCCAGCGGATTTGAGAGCCCTGTTGGGCGAGGTTATCAGAAGAAACGCCAGCGACCTGCATATCAGTGTGGGAGTTCCGCCTGCCATGCGGGTCGACGGCGGCCTGCAGTACGTGGATGAGGTGGGGCCGCTTACGGGTTACGACGTGGATCAGGCGTTGCAGACGATTTTGACCAGCGAGCAGATGGAGAAGTACAAAGCGTCGAACGAGCTGGACTTCAGCTTCTCCTACAAAGCTTTGGGGGACCTGGAGGCGCGCTTCAGGGGCAACGCATATTTCGAATCGCGTAACATGGCGGCGGCCTTTCGCTTGATCCCTCTGAACATCCGTTCCATAGACGACCTGAGCCTTCCTCCTGTCCTGAAGGAAATCAGCAAGCGGCGGAGAGGGCTCTTTTTGGTTACGGGCCCCACAGGCCACG